>NZ_CP093279.1:0-20796 GCF_022605325.1 Klebsiella sp. HC6 | reverse complement strand
CGGGGTCTGAGGTCCAACCATGCGAAAAACCACGTTAAGAAAGCAACCTTCTGAAAAGGCGACGTTTATCAGTTTTTTTTCCGGCCATAAAGGGGGCGGAAATTATTCCCTGCACGGGTATTCGCAAGGATTTCGGTAGTGCTCTGGCTCTGCCCCCCATAACCTGGCGGACAGAGCATGATTGGGAAAGCGGTACCCTCACGGCAGAAACGATTGACGCAGGCTATATTTCTATTATTCTGGAAATATAGATAAAGGAGGTATTATGGATTTAAACACTGCTGCAAACGCACTTCGAGAACTGGGCCACCCGACACGTCTCAGCATATACCGGGAGCTGGTCAGGGCGGGTCATGAAGGCCTGCCGGTTGGCGAACTGCAGAAGCACCTTGAGATTCCTGCCTCCACGCTCAGCCATCATCTTTCAGCGCTGATATCCGCTGGACTCATAAGCCAGGAACGGCAGAGTCGTACCCTGTTCTGCAGGCCCTGCTATGCGCAGCTTGAGCAATTGATGGCCTTTCTGACAGAAGAATGCTGCGCAGGCGGCAGCTGCAGTCTGTCACCCGCAAAGACTCCCGAAGAGACCCCATTGTGAACAACCTGACTGATGCCCTGAAAAATATCGATCCGGCCCTCCTGGACGCGCCGCTGACGGAAGATAAGCTGAAGGCCAGAGAGATAACGCATCCGCCCCGCATCCTGATGCTCTACGGCTCGCTGCGGGCGCGCTCTTACAGCCGGCTGACAACGGAAGAAGGTGCCCGGCTGCTGACGGCCATGGGCGCGGAGGTGAAAATTTTCAACCCGTCCGGCCTGCCACTGCCCGATGATGCGCCGGAGACGCACCCGAAAGTGGCTGAGCTGCGGGAGCTGGTTCTCTGGTCGGAAGGCATGGTCTGGTGCTCTCCGGAGCGTCACGGGGCCATGACCGGCATCATGAAGGCCCAGATTGACTGGATACCGCTGACGTCAGGCGCGGTCCGCCCGTCACAGGGAAAAACCCTGGCCGTCATGCAGGTCAGCGGCGGCTCACAGTCGTTCAACGCTGTAAATCAGATGCGTATTCTTGGACGCTGGATGCGGATGATCACCATCCCGAATCAGTCATCCGTGGCAAAAGCCTGGGCCGAGTTTGATGAGGATGGCCGCATGAAGCCTTCTTCGTATTATGACCGCATAGTGGACGTCATGGAGGAACTGATGAAGTTCACCCTGCTGACGCGCGGTCGCAGTGATTATCTCACCGACCGCTACAGCGAAAGGAAAGAGAGTGCCGCGCAGCTTTCTGAGCGGGTCAACCAGCGCAGCATATAAAAAAGCCGGCAGATGCCGGCTTTTTCCACACTGTTATGCCCGCAGCCTGGTAAAAAATCAGTGGCTGACGCGGTTCCCGTGCTCATCAATGGGGTCGTCTCAGAAAACGGAAAATAAAGCACGCTAAGCCGGTTGCAGCGGCCGTAGCGGCCTGAACTTGCCCGCGCCGATCTTGGCGCTGCTGCGCCAGAGGTAATCGCCGGTCAGGTTGATGTGCTCCCAGCCGAGCGGCGACAGGTACTGCAACAGGCCGTCATCGACGGCTTGACCGTGGCCACGCAAGGCGTTCGCGGCCCGCTCCAGATAGACCGTGTTCCATAGCACGATGGCCGCCGTCACCAGGTTGAGGCCGCTGGCCCGGTAGCGCTGCTGCTCGAAGCTGCGGTCGCGGATTTCCCCCAGGCGGTTGAAGAACACGGCGCGGGCCAGCGCGTTGCGCGCCTCGCCTTTGTTCAGCCCGGCATGCACGCGGCGGCGCAGCTCGACGCTTTGCAGCCAGTCCAGGATGAACAGTGTGCGCTCGATGCGTCCCAGCTCACGCAGGGCGACGGCCAGGCCGTTCTGGCGCGGGTAGCTGCCAAGCTTCCTGAGCATCAGCGAGGCCGTCGCCGTGCCCTGCTTGATCGAGGTGGCCATCCGCAGGATTTCATCCCAATGGGCGCGGACGTGCTTGATGTTGAGCGTGCCGCCGATCATCGGTTTCAACGCCTCGTAGGTGGCATCGCCCTTCGGGATGTAGAGCTTGGTGTCGCCCAGGTCACGAATGCGCGGGGCGAAGCGGAAGCCCAGCAGGTGCATCAACGCGAAGACGTGGTCCGTGAACCCTGCCGTGTCGGTGTAGTGCTCCTCGATCCGCAGGTCGGATTCGTGATACAGCAGGCCGTCGAGCACGTAGGTCGAGTCGCGCACGCCGACGTTCACGACCTTGGTGTGGAACGGCGCGTACTGGTCGGAGATATGGGTGTAGAACGTCCGCCCTGGGCTGCTGCCGTATTTCGGATTGATGTGGCCGGTGCTCTCGGCCTTGCTGCCGGTGCGGAAGTTCTGGCCGTCCGACGATGACGTGGTGCCGTCGCCCCAATGCTCGGCGAAGGGATGTCGGAACTGCGCGTTGACCAGCTCGGCCAGTGCCGCCCCGTAGGTTTCGTCGCGGATGTGCCAGGCTTGCAGCCAGGCCAGCTTGGCGTAGGTCGTGCCGGGGCACGATTCCGCCATCTTGGTCAGGCCCAGGTTGATCGCGTCGGCGAGGATCGTGGTCAGCAACAGGTTTTTGTCCTTGGCCAGGTCGCCTGACTTCAGGTGGGCGAAGTGCCGGGTGAAGCCCGTCCATTCGTCTACCTCCAGCAGCAATTCGGTGATCTTGACGTGCGGTAGGATCATCGCCGTCTGGTCGATCAGGGCCTGTGCGGTATCGGGCACCGCCGCATCGAGCGGCGTGATCTTCAGGCCCGACTCCGTGATGATGGCGTCCGGCAGCTCGTTGGCCAGCGCCATGCGGTTGACGGTGGCGAGCTGCGTTTCCAGCAGCGTCAGCCGGTCATGCAGGTACTGGTCGCAATCGGTGGCCACGGCCAGCGGCAATTCGCTGGCCTGCTTGAGGCTGGCGAATTTCGCGGGCGGCACCAGGTAGTCCTCGAAGTCCTTGAACTGGCGCGAGCCTTGCACCCAGATGTCGCCGGAGCGCAGCGCGTTCTTCAGCTCCGACAGCGCGCACAGTTCGTAGTAGCGCCGGTCGATGCCGGTGTCGGTCATCACCAGCTTCTGCCAGCGCGGCTTGATGAACTCGGTCGGCGCGTCGGTGGGCACCTTGCGGGCGTTGTCGCTGTTCATGCTGCGCAGCACCTCGATGGCGTCGAGTACGTCCTTGGCGGCGGGCGCGGCCCGCAACTTGAGCACGTCGAGAAATTCCGGCGCGTAGCGGCGCAGCGTGGCGTAGCTCTCGCCGATGCGGTGCAGGAAATCGAAGTCCTCGGGTTGCGCGAGCCGCTGCGCTTCGGTGACGCTCTCGGCGAAAGCATCCCAGGACATGACGGCCTCGATGGCGGCGAACGGATCGCGGCCCGCTTGCTTGGCCTCGATCAGCGCCTGGCCGATGCGCCCGAACAGCCGCACCTTGGCATTGATCGCCTTGCCGGATGCCTGGAACTGCTGCTGATGCTTGTTCTTGGCGGCATTGAACAGCTTGCCCAGGATGCGGTCATGCAGGTCGATGATTTCGTCGGTGACGGTGGCCATGCCCTCGATGGCGAGCGCCACCAGGGTCGCGTAACGCCGCTGCGGCTCGAACTTCGCCAGGTCGGCGGGCGTCATCTGGCCGCCCTCGCGGGCGATCTTGAGCAGCCGGTTCTGGTGAACCAGCCGCTCGATGCCGGAGGGCAGGTCGAGCGCCTGCCACGCCTTGAGGCGTTCGATGTGTTCCAGCATGTGCCGCGAGTTCGGTTTGACCGGGGATTGCCGCAGCCAGGCCAGCCACGTCGTCTTGCCGTTGTCGCGGCGCTTGAGCAGATCGTCGAGGCGACGGCGATGCACGTCCGTCAGCGGCTCAGCCAAGGCGTCGTAGAGACGCCGGTTGGCGCGGGTAATCGCTTCGGCGCTCGCCCGCTCGACGGCGTTGAGGGCGGGCACAATGACCGACTGCCGCCGCAGGTGCTCGATCAAGGCTCTGGCCAGCACGATGCCCTTGTCGGTTTGCATGGCCAGCTCGGTCAGCAACTGGACAGCCTGCCGGTAGTGGCCAATCGTGAACGGCTGGAAGCCGAACACCGTTTGCAGCTCGACCAGGTGCTCGCGTCGGGTCTGCTCACGCTGCCCGTACTCGTCCCAGCTTTCGATGCCGACCTTGAGCTGGTTGGCGACCAGTCTCAGCAATGGCGGGAACGGTGGCTCATCAGCGCCAAGGATGACGCCGGGAAAGCGCAGGTAGCAGAGCTGCACCGCGAAGCCCAGCCGATTGGCCGGGCCGCGCCGCTGCCGGATGATGGAGAGGTCGCTTTCGCTGAACGTGTAGTGACGGATCAACTCATCCTTGGTGTCCGGCAACGCCAGCAGGCTTTCGCGCTCGGCGGCGGAGAGGATCGAACGGCGGGGCATGCGGTTTCCTTCTTCTTGAAAACGTAGGTTTGTGACAAGCCCGCCAAGGCAACCGGCGCGGCACGGGAATCAAGGCATTGCGATTCTCGAAAATAGTTCTTGAAATTCTATTCTTGATTGCATATCATCTCAACGAGTTTCGATAAGAAAGGATGCGCATGCGACCGTCTGTTGTGCTTGACATGAAGCGAAGCGCAGTGCGTGAAGCGGTAGGCCGCTTTCGCGCCGCGAACCCGCGCGTCTTCGGCTCGGTGCTGCATGGCACCGACCGGGATGGCAGCGACCTCGACCTGTTGGTCGATGCGCTGCCCGGTGCCACGTTGTTGGACTTGGGCGATTTGGAAGAAGAACTGAAATCGCTGCTCGGCGTTGACGTCGATCTGCTGACTCCCGGCGACCTGCCGCCGAAGTTCCGGGCCAAGGTGCTCGCGGAGGCGCAACCGATATGAGCGAGAACCGCCTGCCCGATTACCTCGACCACATTCAGCAGGCCGCAACCGATGCGCGCAGCTTCGTGGAAGGGATGGCCAAGGACGACTTCTTGGCCGACAAGCGCACCCAGCAGGCCGTCATCATGAGCCTGATCGTCATCGGCGAGGCGGCCACAAAGGTGATGGATGGCTACGTCGAGTTCACCCAGGCGCATGCCGACGTGCCGTGGCGCAGCATGCGCAATATGCGTAATCGCATGGCTCACGGCTATTTCGACATCAACCTCGATGTGGTGTGGGAGACGGTACAGGAATGGCTGCCGGCGTTGCTCCAGCAATTGCCCGCCGTGCGTCAGGATGCCGACGATGAAGACCGTAACGACAACTGTGAAAGAGGAATCTCCGATGACTGTTGAATCGAGAATATTTTCTGTAGCCGAGTATGTTCAGCCGTCCGAAGGCGAGCCTATTCGTTCCGTTGTGCTTGAAACCCGAGACTCAATTATCGTGGTTTGGCATGTCCATCCCGGGCAGGAAATTGCGGCTCACATTCATCCTCACGGCCAAGACACGTGGACTGTTTTGTCGGGAATGGCTGATTACTTTCAGGGCAATGGGATTGTTCGTGCCCTCAGGGAAGGTGAGATAGCCGTGGCAAGACCGGGCCAAGTGCACGGGGCGCGAAATACAGGTACCGAGCCATTTGTGTTAGTCTCGGTTGTGGCATCAGCCAATGCCGGTTTCGTATTGGCTGAGCGATAGAGCCCAATCTCTGGAGTTGGTCCAATGAGCGGTCGGGGAGATAGGTAACAGACATGCAGCGGACACGGCTGCTAAACCAGGTCGCAAACCTCCTTGCGTCGCAGCGTGCCGCAAGCGACGCGATCAATCGAATGGGGTCGGCATGAGACTGAACACCATCCAGTTCCCGACCGCGTAGCCGCCTGTCCTGCCGATCAGGTCTTGACCATCGACGCCTGGGATCAGTCCTGAATGTTCTTGGAGACCACTACGTTATGAGCCGCAGCCGCCGCAAAACACCCATCGTCGGGCACACGACCTGCGGCAGCGAGCGCGAGGACAAGAAGCTCTGGCATCAGCGCTGGCGCACCCGTGAGCGCACGGCGCTGACCAGCGCGTCGCCCGAAGCCCTGAGCGCCCATCTGCCCCTGCTGGAAAACCAGGCCAGCAGCGTCTGGTCGATGGGCAAGGATGGCCGCTCCTACTGGCCCGTCAAGCGCCAGGCCGCCACGGCGGATCGCATCGCCAATCACAAGGGACGCAACCCGCAAGAACGCGCCTCCCTGAAAAAGCGCCTGCTGCGCAAGTGGATGAGCAAATGAAGCTCTCCTTCCATCAGCACATTGCGCTGTTCTGGATGATCGGTGCTCCGGGCGTCTTCGCGCCCGTGATCGAGAACGCCAAGCGGCCCGATGCCGGCGCCGTCATGGCGTGGGGTGTCGCGATCGTGGCGGTGATGATCCTCTTCACCCCTTTGCTGCTGCGCTGTCCACCATTCCGGCGCTGGTATGGCCGGACGGATGCGCTGTCGGAGCGGCAGCGCCAGGCGCTTGCCGAGCGCGGCCTGCGCCGCTACTACCAGACCGCTTTCGATGACGGCTACGTGCCCCGCGTGATGCCCTACGTGTGGCGCATCATCTGGACGGTCGGCGGGTTGATGGCTGTGACCGCCGTACTGCCTACCAACACCGGACGGCCAGCCTTCGATGCCTTGGTGGTCTTCTCGACCTGGTATCCGATAGGCGTGATGCTGCTGGTTTTCGCGTCGAGGCCCCTTGGCCGGTTGATTCGCCAAAGAGCACAGGAGCGGCGGAAATGAGCACGTCAACCATCGAGGCGCTGGCCAGCGCCTGGGCAAGGATTGCCGAGGAAGCGGAATTCCCCGCTGACTACGAGGGGACTGCCACACCACAAGCGCATCGGGCTAGCGAAGCTATTCAGGAGCAGATTCGGGAGCGCATCGTCGCCACCAACGACATGCGGCTGTTCAGCCTGCTGCACCTGCTGGGTCAGGCGTCGCTGCGCATGGAGCAAGCGCTGTGGCCGGAGGATTACGAGCGGATGACGCGCGAGGTTGAGGAAGCCCTGCGGCAAGCCACCGACGCCAACGCCAGATCGTACACCCACGAAGAAGTGATGCAGGCGATGCAGGAACGCATCGACCGGGCGCGAGACAAGCCATGTTGATTGGCTATGCGCGCGTCTCGACGCAGGATCAGAACCTGGAGCTGCAACGCGAAGCCTTGAGCAAGGCCGGATGTAAAAAGGTCTTCGAGGACAAGGTGAGTGGCACGCGGGCAGACCGGCCTGGCTTGGCCAAGACGCTCGAAATGCTGCGCGAAGGCGATACTTTGGTCGTCTGGAAGCTCGACCGGCTGGGCCGGTCGGTCAAGCAACTGGTCGATCTGGTCGGCGAGCTGCACAAGCACGGTGTCCAGTTCAGGAGCCTCACCGACTCCATCGACACCGGCACACCATCCGGGCGGTTCTTCTTCCACGTCATGGCGAGCCTTGCCGAAATGGAGCGCGAGCTGACCGTCGAGCGCACCCGCGCCGGGCTGGAAGTCGCCAAGCAGCTCGGCCGCAAAGGCGGCCGCAAGCCGAAGATGACCGACAGCAAGATCGAGTCGGCCAAGAAGCTGCTGGCCAGCGGGGTGCCGCCCAAGGACGTGGCCAAGAACCTCGGCGTGTCCATTCCGACGCTGTACCGCTGGGTGCCAGCCTCCACGCACGCTTAGCGTGCTTTATTTTCCGTTTTCTGAGACGACCCCATCAATGACGGCTTCGCCGTCCTCTTTGGTAAACGCGCCCTGCTGCGGGTCCGGCAGTATGTCCAGAACCACTTCGGAGGGACGGCACAGCTTCGTGCCGAGCGGTGTCACTACCACCGGGCGATTAATGAGGATCGGATGAGCCAGCATGGCATCGAGCAGTTCGTCATTGCTGAAGCGGTCTTCTGCCAGGCCGAGCTGTTCGTACGGTTCGGTATTTTTGCGCAGCAGGTCGCGCACGCCGATGCCCATATCCGCAATCAGCTTCTTCAGCTCATCGCGTGACGGCGGCGTTTCCAGATACAGAATAACCGTGGGTTCGGCGCCGCTGTTACGGATAAGCGCCAGGGTATTGCGGGATGTCCCGCAGGCCGGGTTGTGGTAAATGGTAATGTCAGTCATAAGCGGTACTCCGTAAAGGGGCTGCACGGGCGCAGCCCCGGGGTTAAAGTTAAACAGACAGGCGCAGGGCCAGCGCGGCCAGCGTGACAAAAAGCACCGGCAGGGTCATCACGATGCCCACGCGGAAGTAATAGCCCCAGCTGATGGTGATGTTTTTCTGTGCCAGCACGTGCAGCCACAGCAGGGTTGCGAGGCTGCCGATAGGGGTTATTTTCGGGCCGAGGTCACAGCCGATGACGTTGGCGTAAATCATCGCCTGCTTCACCACGCCCTGTGCGCTACTACCGTCAATCGACAACGCGCCAACCAGCACGGTGGGCATGTTGTTCATGACGGACGAGAGTGCCGCCGTCAGGAAGCCGGTGCCGAGCGTTGCGCCCCATACGCCGTGCTCTGCAAACCGGTTCAGGGCGGCGGAAAGGTAATCAGTCAGTCCGGCGTTACGCAGTCCGTATACCACCAGATACATGCCCAGCGAAAAGATAACGATCTGCCAGGGCGCGCCTTTCAGCACCCTGCCGGCGTCAATCACGTGTCCTTTGCGGGCAACCAGCCAGAGAATAAACGCCGCCACCGCCGCCACCAGGCTGACCGGCACGCCGAGCGGCTCCAGAGCAAAAAAGCCAACCAGCAGAAGAACCAAAACCACCCAGCCAGCCTTAAAGGTTCGTGCATCCCGGATGGCTTCCCGCGGTGCCTTCAGCTTCGCCAGGTCATAGGTGACCGGGATGTCCCTGCGGAAAAAGAGATGAAGCATCACCAGCGTGGCCGCAATGGAGGCAATGTTCACCGGCACCATGACGGATGCGTACTCGCTGAAGCCCAGCGTAAAGAAGTCAGCCGTTACGATGTTCACCAGGTTCGATACGATGAGCGGCAGGCTGGAGGTGTCAGCGATAAAGCCCGCTGCCATCACAAACCCCAGCGTGGAGCCGGGAGTGAATCCCAGCGCCAGCAGCATGGCAATAACGATCGGCGTCAGAATTAGCGCGGCTCCGTCATTGGCAAACAGCGCCGCCACTGCGGCACCCAGCAGAACGATATACGTGAACAGCAGCCGGCCCCTGCCGCCTCCCCAGCGGGAAACGTGCAGCGCGGCCCACTCAAAAAAGCCGGACTCATCGAGCAGCAGGCTGATAATGATGACCGCAATGAACGTGCCCGTGGCGTTCCAGACAATCTGCCAGACCACCGGAATATCACCGATGTGCACCACGCCGGTCAGCAGCGCCAGCGCCGCACCGATGACGGCACTCCAGCCAATGCTCAGCCCCTTCGGCTGCCAGATGACCAGTACCAGCGTCAGGATGAAAATCGCACCTGCCAGAAACATACCCGCTCCTATTGAATACAAATGCCTGTTAAACCGGACTGATAAATTTTCGATGCGTAATATATTCGATAATCCAGATATATACCGGTAAATTTTTAAATGCAGACAGGCTTGCCGTTGGTGGTGGCGTTATCGCGTTCAGCCTGCCGGCTGAGCTGGCGGATATCATCCCGCTGGCAGAGATAAGCCTGTTCGATAACCGCCGCTGCCCACGCCGGCATATGAGGCGACAGACGATAGTGGATCCATTTTCCGTCCCGCCGGTCGGTAAGCAGCCCGTTTTCTCTCAGCAGAGCCAGATGCCGTGAGATTTTGGGCTGAGTTTCTTTCAGCACGGACGTAAGTTCACAGACGCAGAGCTCCCCTTTTTCGCGTAGCAGCAGCACGAGGCTGAGTCGGGTTTCGTCGGAAAGGCTTTTAAAAAGCTGCAGGGGGGACACGGGTGGCATGGTGACTCCTTATTGTGACTGACCTGAGTGTACCTGTGAAACTTTCTCCGTCAAATTTATATTCACTTAATCATATGTATGTGCGAACGCCGGACGAGCCTGAGCATGCAGAAGGACTTTCCGTCCGGATGCGCCTGACCGGCATTCCATGAACAGCGTTTTTGCCCTGCGCGTTGACCCCGTTAACAATTCGTGTAGAGTAAAAAGCGCTTTTTGCCGTGGTTCATCTGCCCGGCGGGCATTTGTGGCCGGTACTGAACGTCTGTTCATCCGGTCTTTCTGATTACCCGCGCTGCTCTGTCAGCCGTGAAGGAGTGATAAACACCACCATGCGTCTTACGCCACCCTGAGTCGTACCCCTCCTCTGTCGCACTGAATAAACTTCGGCGCGCACTCAAAAACATCCCGTCTGCGGATGTGCTTTTTCGTACGTAAAATTTTTGCCCTCACGGGCTGACCGTAATCAAAAACTGAGAAATGACTATGCTGCTGTCCTCGACGCGTAAGGACTGGCTGGGTAACGTCCGTGGTGACGTCCTTGCCGGTATTGTGGTCGCGCTCGCGCTTATTCCCGAAGCGATCGCCTTTTCCATCATCGCCGGAGTCGACCCGCAGGTCGGGCTCTACTCTGCGTTCTGTATTCCCCTGGTTATGGCCTTCCTCGGCGGCCGTCCGGCAATGATATCGTCCGCCACCGGTGCGATGGCGCTGCTGCTGATCACGCTTGTAAAAGACCACGGCCTGCAGTATCTGCTGGCGGCCTCGGCGCTGACCGGCGTACTGCAGCTGGCGGCCGGCTACCTGAAGCTGGGCAGCCTGATGCGCTACGTCTCCCGCTCGGTGGTCACCGGTTTCGTGAACGCGCTGGCCATCCTGATATTTATGGCGCAGCTGCCGGAGCTGACCAACGTCACCTGGCACGTTTATGCCCTGACCGCTGCGGGCCTGGGCATCATTTATCTCTTCCCGTATCTGAACAAAACCATTCCCTCGCCGCTGGTCTGCATCATCGTGCTGACCGCCATTTCCATGTGGCTGCACCTGGACGTGCGCACCGTGGGTGACATGGGCAAACTGCCGGACAGCCTGCCGGTGTTTCTGATCCCGGATATCCCGCTTAACCTCGACACGCTGATGATTATTCTGCCGTACTCGGCAGGACTTGCCGTGGTGGGGCTGCTGGAGTCGATGATGACCGCCACCATCGTGGACGACATGACCGACACGCCGAGCGATAAAAACCGCGAGTGCAAGGCGCAGGGCGTGGCCAACATCTGCACCTCCTTTATCGGCGGCATGGCGGGCTGCGCGATGATTGGCCAGTCGGTGATCAACGTCAAATCGGGCGGGCGCGGGCGGCTTTCCACGCTCACCGCCGGCGTGGTGCTGCTGCTGATGGTGGTGTTCCTGCGCGACTGGGTGTCCCGGATACCCATGGCGGCTCTGGTGGCGGTGATGATCATGGTCTCCATCGGCACCTTCTCCTGGCGCTCCATCAGCAACCTGCGCAGCCATCCGCTGTCAACCAGCGTGGTGATGCTGGCCACCGTGGTGGTGGTGGTGGCGACCGATAACCTGGCGTTTGGCGTGCTCACCGGCGTGCTGATTGCCTCGCTGAACTTCGCCACCAAGGTCGCCCGCTTTATGGCGGTCTCCTCTGAGCTGAAGGACGACACCCGCACCTATACCGTAGCCGGCCAGGTATTCTTTGCCTCATCCGATCGCTTTATGAGCCACTTCGACTTCCGTGAAGCGGTGGAGCGCGTGGTGATTGACGTAACGCACGCCCACTTCTGGGATATCACCTCCGTGAGCGCGCTGGACCGGGTGGTTATCAAGTTCCGTCGCGAAGGCACGGAAGTGGAGATCAAGGGTATGAATGACGCGACCCGCACCCTCGTTGACCGCTTCGGAGTGCATGACAAGCCTGAAGAAGTGGAAAAGCTGATGGGTGGCCATTAATTTACTGGAGAAAGCATCATGAATAACACCGTTATTGCCTGCGTTGACGGCTCGCCGTCAACCCGGCCGGTCTGTGAGTATGCTGCCTGGGCAGCCGGTAAACTTGGCGCGCCGCTGGCGCTGCTGCACGTGCTCGAAAAGAGTGAGACTCCCGCCGTGTCTGACCTGACCGGGAGCATTGGTATTGACAGCCGGGAGCAGCTGACCGAAGCGCTGGTCCGCGTCGAGGGTGAGCGCAGCCGGCTGCTGATGGCGCAGGGCAAGGCCGTGCTGGCCGGCTGTGCGGAGCTCCTGAAGCAGACCGGACAGCCGGACGCACAGCTGCTGCAAAAGCACGGCGCACTGGACGAAATCCTGGCGGAGCTGGGCGAAGTCCGGCTGATGGTGCTGGGGCGCCGCGGGACGCAGAATCAGGTAGGCAGCCATCTGGAAAGCGTCATTCGCCTGCAGAAAAACCCGGTGCTGATTGTGCCGGAGACGTTTACGCCGCCGGCGCGGGTGATGTTTGCGTACGACGGCAGCAGTGAGAGCCGTAAAAACCTGACGCGCCTGACGGTCAGCCCGCTGCTGCACGGCCTGAGCTGTCATATCGTGATGGTCAACGGTGACATGTCAGCCCTGCAGGATGCGCAGGCTGTTCTTCAGGAAGCCGGTATCACGACCGAGACACGCCTGCTGGAAGACGAGTCCGTAACCGGGGCGCTGTGCCGCTACGCGGACGCCCATGATATCGACCTCACGGTAATGGGGGCCTGCGGGCACTCCCGGTTACGGCGATTCTTTATTGGCAGCCACACCACGGAAATGCTGTCTGAAAGCCGTCAGCCCCTGCTGATGCTGCGATGAAACAGGCGGGCCTGATATCAGGCCCGCCTTCACAGGGGAAAGAGGATGACGGGTATGAAGGTAAAGGCGCGTTATTGCGGCGCATCCGTCCTGATACCGGTGGCCAGCAGGCTGGCGCCAAGAATGTAGACCAGGCAGAACAGGGCCTGAAGATGCAGGGTGACATGGTTATCTATCAGCACGCCCATGATTACCGGGGATGCCCCGCTGGCAATCACCGTCCCTGCCTCAACCGCCGAGCGCACCCTGGCCAGCTGCGCCGGACCAAACAGCTGTACCCAGAGCGCGGTGGCAAGCGTTGAGGCAATGGCCGACGATACGCCGGTCATAATCAGGTAAAAAGGCGTCACCCACTGACCGTTGCTGAGCCATAGCGCCAGCATGGCCAGGGCCTGTGGCATCAGAAACCACGGCAGCAGCCTGCGTGGTGAGAGCCGGTCAATCAGCGGGCCAAACGACAGCAGCGATACCGCCTGGGTAATGGCATAGGCAATAAACCATACCGCCACCCACGACAGCTCCCAGCCTTTCTCCTGTGCCAGCCTCGCCTGGTGGAAGAAGAAGCCGGTGGTGATAAAGGGGGAGGCCAGCACGACAGGCAGCGCCAGCAGCAGGTTGCGGTTTCGCCATACCGGCGCCTCTTTTTCTTTCTCCTCACCCCGCTTTCTGAACGTACGCAGCGGCTTCTCTTTCCCGCGGGGCAAAAACATCAGCGCGACCCCCACGCCGGCAACAAGCATTCCGGCATTGATGCCCCAGGCAGCGCGCCATCCCGTCAGCGCGCTTATCTGCACCGCAATCACAGGAAAAACGGCCTGCGCCAGCGAGAGCCCCAGCGCGATGGCGCCGAGCGCCTTGCCTGCATCAAGGGGGAACTGGCGCGCCGTTGCGGTCAGCGCAGTATGCACCATCAGTCCCTGGCCGCCGAGGCGCAGAAAGTAAAACCCGATGCACAGCATCCACGCCGCCTGTGCGCCGGAAACCAGCAGGCAGGCCGTGAGCAGCAAAAGGGTGACCGCCAGCGTGAAGCGGCGGGTCGTGGTGTAGTCAATCAGCCGTCCGGCCCAGGTCAGCGTGATGGCGCTCATCACCGTTCCGATTGCGTACAGGCCGCCCAGTCCGCCGTCGGTGAGCCCAAAGGCCTCACGAAAATCCTGCCCGTAAAGTGAGACAAAATAGGTCTGTCCAAAGCTGGACATGGCCATCAGCATCGCACCGAACGTAAGGTGAGAGGCGTGATGAAACATAAACCGAAAAAGCTGACGCATGAATATCCCTGAAGGCGGGCTGCAGCCCGCCGATTAATCACGACGTGTCCGTACCGGCTGCTGCGGACACGGCGCCTGCGTCCCTGAAGCAGGTACACGCGGGTTCACCGTGAAAGGTGGCAGTCCCGTAACGGATATGAGAGAACGGTACCCGGCGCGGACTGGCTGTCGCGGCAGGCTCTCTGATAAAGGACGGGCGAAGAGAAACTCAGGGTGGCGTAATGTGCATGACTCACAGTCAGATATAAAATGCTGCCGAAACGATAATTTTTAATGCTCTTCAGGTCAAGCCTGAAAACGGGCTCCTCATGCCCGCCGCAGGGGGAGTCGCACAAAAACAGTGGATAGCCGCTTGATTAACGCCCGTGACCGGGCCAGAATTGCGGCGAGGTGATGGCGTTCCACCTTACCCAACCGCTTCCCCTGAGAAGCTGATGACGCCTGATATTACTCCCCTTTAACCGGGAGTATGTCAGGCCGCCCCGTATCATCAGCCTGCATACTCCCTCTGACACAGAGGTAAACCCCGTGAAATCTTATCTGGCCATTATCATTGGTGGATCCGCTGGCTGCCTGATCCGCTGGCTGCTTGGCGCACGCCTGAACAGCCTGTTTCCTGACCTGCCACCGGGCACGCTGGTAGTGAACCTTGCGGGCGGATTTATCATTGGTGCGTCGCTGGCCTGGTTCATGCGCCATCCTGACCTGGATCCGGCCTGGCGATTACTTGTTATCACCGGGCTGTGCGGTGGGCTGACCACGTTTTCCACGTTTTCCCTGGAAATATTCTCACAGCTGCAGTCCGGTAATTATTTCTGGGCGTTTACTTCACTGCTGGTACACGTAACCGGCTCCATTCTGATGACTGCCCTGGGTTTTTTTGTCGTCACATGGCTGCTGTGAGCGTGTGGCTGATGACGGATAAAAATGCCCCTGCCTGCGGCAGCTTTACAGGGCTTTACCTCTTCCGCCTGAAGCGGGCCGGACGTTATGATAAAATTAACGTCACGCTAATTCGTTAATTTATCAGCAATTAATTATCGTATTTTTTATATCTTCAGCGTAGCTCAGCCGGCTTATCCTCTGATAACCAGCGGTTGTATATCAGGGGAAGGCCTGTTTTTTTTGAATAAAGGGAGGGAGTGTGTCAGAAATCCCAGACAGAAATAAAAAGAGGATGTCAGAAGTGCCATCTGCATTTTTCAGCTCGCCCGCAGCCGGCGGCATCGTGCTCATCATCGCCTCAGCAGCCGCTATCATCGTGGCTAACTCTCCGCTCAGGGAGGGATATGAGGTATTCCTGAAATACAACGCCGCCGGCCTCTCCGTTGAGCACTGGATAAACGACGCCCTGATGGCCGTGTTCTTCATGATGGTCGGCCTGGAAATCAAGCGCGAGCTTCTCACCGGTCAGCTTGCCACCTGGGGCCAGCGCGCGCTGCCGGGATTTGCCGCGCTGGGCGGGATGGCCGTGCCTGCGGCCATTTACGTATGGTTTAATGCGGGCAGCGATGAAACCCTCGCTGGCTGGGCAATTCCTGCCGCCACGGACATTGCCTTTGCGCTCGGGGTACTGGCACTGCTGGGCAGTCGCGTACCTGCCTCGCTGAAAATTTTCCTGTCGGCGCTGGCTATTCTGGACGACATGGGCGCAGTGGCTATTATTGCGCTCTTCTATACCAGTAATATTTCGTTTCTGATGCTGGCCGGTGCGGCGGTCACGGTTGCTCTGCTGTTTATCATGAACCGTGCCGGGATTACCCGGCTGTTTCCCTATCTGCTGGCGGGGGGCGTGCTGTGGTTTTTCATGCTTCAGTCCGGGGTGCACGCCACCATCGCGGGTATCCTGCTGGCGCTCTTTATCCCGCTGCGGGTAACCGATCCGGATAAACAATCCCCTCTTGCCCGGCTGGAGCACGGCATCAATCCGTGGGTGACGTTTCTGATACTGCCGCTGTTTGGCTTCGCAAATGCGGGGGTCGCGCTCTCCGGTATGACGGCTGATGACCTGATGTCGCCGGTACCGGTCGGCGTTGCGCTGGGCCTGTTTGTTGGCAAGCAGGCGGGCATTTTCGGCCTGTCGCTGCTGGCCGTCAGCCTGGGCCTGGCAAAACGGCCTGAAAAAAGTACCTGGCTGCAGGTTTACGGCGTATCGGTCCTGTGCGGAATAGGGTTTACCATGAGCCTGTTTATCGGCAACCTGGCGTTTGCAGAAAGCCCCCTGTTGGTGGACGAGGTCAAGGTGGGGGTACTTGCCGGCTCTGTACTGGCAGCACTGGCGGGTATGCTGATACTGCGCTTTTCTCCTTCGCATCCTTCCCGGTAACGCATTCGGGTCCGGAAAATCCCCGTGATGACGGGGATTTTTATTTCCCTGCAAACTTATTAATCAACAGGGCCACCTTCATTACCGTCGGCATTTATTCAGGTGCTTATCATCACACTGGTGCCCGCATTTATAGTTTGCCGAAAAAATTCGCACCGTTAATCATGCAGGTACAAACAAAAAGCAGTCTTTTTGTCAATCATGGCAACTTTTCCTGGCCGCCCCCGGTTATGTCGGTTCTCTCGCCTGTTATTAATGTAGCGGGTAATGTCCCATTTCAAAAAGGGGAAAGGGAGAGGCATGCTGATGTCTAAAATCAGAATGCCCCCGGAGTTCTGTTTATGGATGAGAACCTACAGCTGCTTGTGTCCTGCCAGAATTTTCAGGCCAATGATACCCGCCAGAATCAGTCCGAAACAGGCAATGCGTAACAGGCCCTTATCTTCATTTAAGTAAATTATTCCGTACGCTGCTGTCCCTAAAGCACCAATCCCGACCCAGACCGCATAAGCGGTTCCTACAGGAATAGTCCGTGTTGCCAGGGACAAAAAGTACATGCTCACACCGATAAATGTCAGGCAAAAAATACTGGGGTAGATCCGGGTAAATCCCTCAGTCCGGAGCATTGACGCGGCATAAAAGACTTCGGCTATGCCGGCAATCACCAGATACATCCATCCATTCATAAAACTCCTTTAACGGCTCATCAAAACCAGCAATATTGTGGGCAATGTTAACTCTGTTTTTAAGCAGGGGATCATCAGCATCAACCGCGAAACCCTTTCCGGCACAGGAAAAAATCGCTGCCTGCGTCGGGTTAACTGCCTGGGCCCAGTTTTTTTAACCTGAAATAGGTGGCCCTGGATATGCCGGTTTTCTCCATCACCAGTTTAATGGGCGTTTCGTGCCGGATAAGCTCCAGTGCGGCGGCCGATTTGTGATGAGGTTTCCGTCCAAACCTGACGCCTGCCGCCATGGCGATGACCCGGCCTTCGTTTGTGCGCTCCAGGATCCGCTCCCGCTCAGCTTCAGCAACGGCAGCAAGGATCTGAATGACCATTTTACCCATCGTGCCTTCAGTACTCAGTCCATTCTCCAGAAACCGGATGGCTATTCCCTTTTTATAGCAGGCATCAACAATGTGGATCATATCCGCTGTGTTGCGGCCAAGCCGGTCCATTTTGGTACACATGATAATGTCATCTTTTTCGGCACGGGCAAGCAGCCGTTGTAACCCTTCACGTTCGTCCGTGGCGCCCGACATCATGTCAGTAAAAATCCGGTCATCTCTGACGCCTGAAGATTTCAGCTCCATGATCTGCGCCGTCAGTTTCTGATGGCTCGTTGATACCCTTGCATATCCCAGTAATGCCATATTGGTCTCACAAATCGATACTGATACTGCGTAGTATCATAAAGCATAAAACACGATTTTTGATACTCATGTAAGCACGCACTTTAAAAGGTCTCAAAACTTATAATATCTGAGACTATCAAAATTTGAGCAGAGCGATACCCTTACGAAAGGATGCGGGATGAGTGACGGTTTTCTGACCAGTGAACAGACCGAAAACTACGGACGGTATGCCGCCGAGCCTAACGAGGTTCAGCTGGCCCGGTATTTTCATCTTGATGAACGCGATCTTGTTTTTATTAATCAGCGCCGGGGGAAACATAACCGATTTGGGATTGCCCTTCAGCTAACCACGGCCCGTTTTCTGGGAACCTTCCAGACCGATCCCTTGCAAATACCTCCCGGCGTCCGAAATTACGTTGCATTACAGCTGAACATTCATCGCCCTGAGATCATGGCCCGATACGCCCAGAGAGAGAATACCCGTTGGGAGCATCAAAGGCTGATCAGGCAACACTCTGACTACCATGATTTTGGCGATTTCCCCTGGTCGTTCAGACTGAAACGTCTGCTTTATATCCGCACATGGCTCAGTAACGAGCGCCCCGGTCTGATGTTCGATTTTGCCACGGCATGGTTGCTCCAGAATAAAGTATTGTTGCCCGCAGCCTCAGCGCTGACGAGGCTCATTGGCGAAATTCGTGAGCGGGCAAGCAGGCGTTTGTGGCGCAGACTGGCTGCATTACCTGACAGCTGGCAGACTGAGCAACTGGCCGGTCTGCTTGTCATACCGGAAGGACAGCGGGTTTCCGTGATGGAGCAGATACGAAAAGGGCCCGTCAACGTCAGTGGTCCGGCCTTTACTGACGCACTTCAGCGCTACACACGCCTGCGCAGCCTGGAGTTTTCCCGGCTGAATTTTGCCGGGCTGCCTGCAATTCAACTCCGCAACCTGGCTCGTTATGCTGGCATGGCTTCGGTAAAATATATCGCCAGAATGCCGGAGGAACGGCGGCTGGCCATCCTGACCGCGTTTGTTAAAGCACAGGAAATTTTGGCACTCGATGAGGCTGTCGATGTTCTGGATCTGCTGATCCTCAATATCACGCGTTCAGCGAAGCAAACCGGGCAGAAAAAACGGCTCAGAACGCTCAAAGATCTTGATCGCGCGGCGCTACTTCTGGCACATGCATGTACGCTTTTACTGGATGATAAAATGGATGACGCAGCGCTGCGTCAGACTATTTTCAGCCACGTACCAAAGAACCGGCTGGCGGAATCCGTAGGTAAAGTCAATGAGCTTGCCCGCCCGCAGGACACAAATTTCCAGGATGAAATGGTCGAGCAATATGGACGGGTTAAGCGCTTTCTGCCAGCGATGCTGCGTGATTTACATTTTCAGTCTGCCCCTGCCGGCGAAAATACGCTATCGGCCATACATTACCTGGCCGAACTGAGTGGTTCGAAAAAACGCCTCCTGGAGAATGCGCCTGAGCAGATCATTACAGGTCCCTGGAAACGTCTGGTGTACGACTCCGAAGGCCGGATACAGCGTGCAGGATACTCATTGTGCCTGCTGGAACGCCTTCAGGATTCGCTGCGTCGCCGCGATATCTGGCTGGAGAACAGCGATCGCTGGGGCGATCCGCGTCAGAAGTTTCTTCAGGGGAAAGAATGGCAGGCTCAGCGGATCGCCGTATGCCGGGCGCTTGGACACCCCACCGATGGTGGAAATGCCGTTAAACAGCTGGCAACCGAACTGGACGAAACCTGGAAAACGGTGGCCTCACGCTTTGAGCTGAATGCTGCCGTGAGCATCTGTCATCAGGGTAAATATCCGTCCCTGACCATCAGCAGTCTGGAAAAACTGGAAGAACCGCAGCCGCTGATTCTTCTGAACAGCCGCGTCAGGCAGCTGGTCCCCCCTGTTGATCTGACAGAGCTGCTGCTTGAAATTGACGCCCGGACTGGTTTTACCCGCGAATTCACTCATGTGAGTGAGTCTGAAGCCCGTGCTCAGGATCTTAACATCAGCCTGTGTGCCGTACTGCTCGCTGAAGCCTGCAATATCGGACATGAACCGCTGATCAAACACAGTATTCCGGCACTGACCCGCCACCGTCTGAGCTGGGTAAAACAAAACTACATTCGGGCTGAAACGCTGGTCAGCGCTAATGCCCGGTTGGTCGATTTTCAGTCCACGCTGGAACTGTCTGAGCGCTGGGGCGGCGGAGAAGTGGCTTCTGCAGATGGGATGCGCTTTGTCACTCCTGTAAAAACGCTGAACTCTGGCCCTAACAGAAAATACTTTGGCTCAGGGCGTGGGATCACCTGGTACAATTTTGTTTCTGACCAGTATTCCGGCTTTCACGGCATCGTTATCCCCGGTACGTTGCGTGACTCTATCTTTGTGCTGGAAGGGCTTCTGGAGCAGCAGACGGGGCTGAATCCGGTGGAGATTATGACGGACACTGGAGGGTCCAGCGACATTATCTTTGGCCTGTTCTGGCTGCTGGGCTACCAGTTTTCGCCCCGCCTGGCAGATGCCGGTGAGGCGGTATTTTGGCGTGCAGATAAAAATGCGAACTACGGGGTACTGGATGAGCTGGCGCGGGGATGCGTTGAACTGTCAAAGATAGAAACCCAATGGGATGAAATGATGAGGGTTTCCGGTTCTCTGAAGCTGGGTACAGTCCACGCCTCAGAACTTGTGGGCTCGCTTTTAAAAAGTTCCCGTCCGTCAGGGCTGGCGCAGGCGATTATGGAGGTGGGACGGGTCAACAAGACGCTGTACCTCCTCAACTACATTGATGATGAAGAATATCGTCGCAGGATACTGACTCAGCTTAACCGGGGAGAAGGCCGTCACGCCGTGGCAAGGGCGATCTGTTACGGCCAACGTGGTGAGATTAGAAAACGTTACCGTGAGGGGCAGGAGGATCAACTGGGTGCGCTGGGGCTTGTCACTAACGCAGTTGTATTGTGGAACACGCTTTATATGCAGGAAGCGCTATCACATTTGCGCAGCGCTGGTGAGATCCCGGAAGACGAGCATATCTCACGCCTGTCGCCACTGATGTACGGTCATATCAACATGCTGGGACATTATACGTTCACGCTGCCGGAAAATATTCTGAAGGGAGAGTTGAGGCCATTAAATTTCAATTCAAACAATGAATTATTGCCTTAACGTGGTTTTTTACACGATTGAACCTCGAACCCCTAT
>NZ_CP093278.1:0-100650 GCF_022605325.1 Klebsiella sp. HC6 | reverse complement strand
CCATCGCTTTTAATGATGGGTGTTGTAACTACTCTTCTTCATCGCTGTGGGTGGAGCTGCGGTCAGTTGTCTGGTACACGCTCGTAAGCGGCCCTGCGGGCCGCTAACGCGGAGATACGCCCCGACTGCGGCTGTCGCCTTGCCGGGACCACTCCGACCGCGTACAGAGGCGTCTGAGATGTTTTGAGCGGGTATAGCTTTGCAGCTACCGTGTTAAGTTCCCTGGTGTTGCTGAAATAACTGAAGAACATCCCCCTAAGCGTCAGCAGCAAGCTGCCGCCGCTAAGGCCCCGGAAATCACGCCCTTTACGTCGTAAACGCCGTAAAGCCCGCTCACCGGGGTTAAAAGGGATTACTTTAACTTCTTCATTGCTGTAAGCGGGTTAAGGCTAATCAGGGCAGGGGGGAGGGTGGCAGAATTTATAGCCAGGTAACCGGCTACGCCGGGCTTTCGGCGCCATTTGACTCCACAGATACATGCAGCTTCATCTGGCGCCTCCATGCCGCTAACGCGGCATCCGATGCTGTAGTCTTTAATGTCTGCTTTGTGCCCAGGCTGTGTATAAACTCGGTTTTTACAGTATCTGAGGACTAACACTAGCTAGGGATGCAAGATATTCCTGATATGGACCGTATTCGCAGTGATTTGTATGTAGAGGCAAAACGAGGCTTTGTGCTGAAAATTGAGTGCTAATGACTTGTTATTAGGGGTTAAAGCGGCCAGTGCCGCTAGTTGCATCGTTCTCGCAGCATAGTGGCCAGTCCTTCGGTACCCCAGATGGACATCATCCTTTTCAGGTTATAAGCCAGTACATGCAGACTGATTTCTGTGCTGACGTTTTTAAACCTTTGAGTCAGGAAGTGAGTCGCTCCCATCCACATTTTAATTGTCCCGAATGGATGCTCTACCGTTTGCTTTCGCACGACAGCTGTTTGTGGCGATGCATTAAGCCTGGCTTGCATGTCTTCCATTTCTGCTTCATGAACCCAACGCCTTATCCGTCTTGGATCGCGTTTTGATGTGGTGCATCTTGACCGCTGACTGCAATCGCGACAGGCAATATTGTTAAAGTACATTTGCTGTTCTAAACCATCCTCAACCATCGTAAATCGGTTCTGAAGCTCGTTACCCATCGGGCAAATATAAATATCTTTTTCCTGGTCATATTTGAACAATGAACGATTGAAAAGACCTTTACGGTCAGCGCCAGAGGTATCGCCTTTTGGTACTAAGGCTACGGCACCTAAGTCCTGCGTTGCTTTAATATCTCCCCGGCTGTAATAACCTTTATCAGCCAGTACGGTAATATCCGCTTTGCCAACAGCGTTCTGCGCTAATTTTGTCACCGATGTTAGCTGCCCACGGTCTGGTGTATTCGTTACTTCATGCGCAACAATCAGGTGATATTTAGCATCAACAGCAGTCTGAACGTTATAACTAACCTGGCGGTTAACATTGTTTATCTTCATTAGCCGGGAATCAGGATCTGACAGTGACAGCTGCTTATCAGGGTGCTGAACAACAGCATGCTGGATTTTCTTGAGTTCTTTCAGTCGTTTTTGGAGCCATGCCAGTTTTTCAGCGGTTGAACCTGCACCTTTATCGGGCTCCGCAGCCTTGTCAGCTTCATCGAGTTTATTCAGGTAAAGAGCGATACTTTGCTCAACCCTTTCGATGTGGCCTTTTGTTTTCTGGGGCGTGAAGTTGTTCGATTTGCTGTTTACCGCCTTGAACTTACTACCGTCAATGGCAACCACTACATCGGTGAACATCTGCATCTGCCGACACAGATCAATGAAAGCCCGACAAGCATTTTTGATGCCTTTACCATTGTTTTTTCTGAAGTCTGCAATGGTTTTAAAATCAGGCGTTAATCGTTCAAGTAACCACATTAATTCAACGTTGCGATGGGCTTCTTTTTCTAACCTGCGGGATGACTGAATTCGGTTGAGATATCCATAAATGTACAGTTTCAGCATGGTTGCGGGGTGATATCCAGGCCGCCCAGTTTGTTTTGCATTAACGCGCTCGAAGCCAAGTGCATCAAGTTGTAATTCATCAACAAAGACATCAATAACCCTGACAGCGTTGTCTTCTGTGACAAAATCATCAAGCACTTCAGGGAGCAACGTCACCTGATATCTGCCTTGGCCTTTAATATGATGAGTCATACCTGCGCCTGCAATATTTAATCGTATGATTATAATTTTATTAAATAAAGTAGGCTGCTGCATGGGTTTATCAAGAATGGTTGATCATATTAAGCCACTGCTTAGACCAAAACGTGATCAGCAGTTTTCACACAGCCTGTGCCAGAAGCGGACGTTGCTAACAGTGTAATGTGTTAATCGAGAGCAGCAGATCAACGGTGATTACCTCTACAACTAATGCAAAATCTCAGAACGTGAAGAAGGCATACGGACCCATGGCAGGTACCTGATGGAAATTAATTACATATAACACGTTGTTTTGAAATAAATTCAATGTAGGTTATTCACTGAATAAACCGGTAGCCAACCCCGTTTTCGGTTAACAGATGCTTTGGTTGAGCGGGAATATCCTCCAGCTTCTGCCGCAGATGTCCCATGTAAATGCGTAAATACTGGCTGTTGTCAGCGGAAGGCCCCCATACCTGTTTCAGTATCTGAGATTGCGTCAGCACCTTGCCGGGATTGCTGACCAGCAAAGCCAGCAGCCGGAATTCGGTTTTGGTCAGGTGAACGTGTTCCCCGGCGCGCGTCACCGTATGGGCATGCAGGTTAATGACGATATCGGAAAATGAAATTACGGCTTCTTTTTCACTTTCATTTCGCCGCAGAGCCACTCGCACCCTGGCCTGAAGTTCGCCAATGCCAAACGGCTTGCAGAGGAAGTCATCGGCTCCGGCGTCCAGCGCTTCTATTTTGTCCTCTTCGCCTGAACGCGCCGATAAAACGATAATCGGCTTGTTACTCCACTGGCGAAACTCGCGGATAAAATCCACGCCATCGCCGTCCGGCAGGCCCAGGTCAAGAATCACGAGGTCGGGTTGCCTTGAGGCGGCTGTGCTCAGCCCACGGGCTAAAGATTCGGCCTCGTAAACCTTAAATTCATCGCATTGAAGGGACGTGCTCAGCAGGCGGCAGATCTGCTTCTCATCATCAATTATCAGAATATTTTTCACGGATTTTCTTCCACGGTTTCGGTCAGTACAGGGGCAGCAGGCAGCGGCAGGGTGAAGGTGAAGCAGGCGCCCCCTTCGGGCCGGTTGTGAGCATGAATTTCCCCCCGGTGCATTTCAACAATGGTGCGGCAAATTGCCAGGCCCATGCCGACGCCAGGAATAGCTGACTCAGTGGTGCCACGAGTGAACTTGTCAAAGAGCTGCTTTTCCTTGCCCGGCGGCAGACCAGGGCCGTTATCCCAGACCTCCACTTTTATCTGTCCGGATAACGCCTGCGCGCGAATACCTATCTCGCCTTTTTCACCGGAGGCATATTTGATGGCATTCTCCAGCAGGTTCACGAAAACGCGCTCCAGCAAGGGGCCATCAGCCTGCAGCAATATGAGTTCCTGAGGCAGCTGGAGCTGAACCTCATTGGAGGGTAAAAGCGCCTCCAGGGATTTCATGGCGCTGCCCACAATCTCTTCGAGCGAGATCCAGTCGGTACGCAAACGAAAACCGGAATCTTCAATGCGGGCCATATCAAGGATGTTGTTGACAAGGCGAATGGTGCTGAGCGTTTGCATGCGGATCTCACTGGCCTGGTGAGCATACTTCGAGCCGTCCGCGGACAAATCCAGCGTCAGGATCTCCGCCTGACCAAACAGCACCGTCAGCGGTGTACGTAAGTCATGGGATAAGGCGGCCAGCAGCGAGTTACGCAGCTCTTCCCGCTCAATGGCCAGCCGCGACATTTGCTCTTTGCGGGTTAGCTCCAGCCTTTCCAGCGAGCCAGAAATCAGCATGCAGAAGGTATCGAGCAGCCGCTGTTGTTCGGGGATTATCAGGTTACGGGCGTTTTGTGGC
The DNA here is from genome assembly GCF_022605325.1 of Klebsiella sp. HC6. Taxonomy (NCBI): domain Bacteria; kingdom Pseudomonadati; phylum Pseudomonadota; class Gammaproteobacteria; order Enterobacterales; family Enterobacteriaceae; genus Klebsiella; species Klebsiella sp. HC6. Next base: position 96,640 of record NZ_CP093278.1, on the reverse strand, counting down.
TCAATAATGAGCAGGCCCCGCGTGCGGGAGGCCGACGCTAACGGCAGAATTTTGTAGGGCACGCCCGGCAGCGTGTCGGTGCCGACGCCGGCGGCCTGCTCTTTTTCAAAGCTCCATTTCGCGATGGCACTGTCCGGGGCCACGCTTAGCGTTTTTTCCGCCGGTGGGACAAGCTCGCCTTTGCTGTCTGGCAGCCAGACTTCGCAGCGAGCAAAGAGCGCTGCGCCGACGACGCGCTGGCAAATTTGCGTGATATCGGAAGGCTCCAGCGCTTTGCTGAGGCCCCCGGCAAGCTCATACAGATAGCGTGCCCGCTGCTCACGATGGCGGGCGACTTTCGCCTGGTAGCGCACGCCCGCGGTCAGGTTACCGGTGATAACGCCCACCGCCAGCATCACCGCGAAGGTGACAATGTACTGGGCATCTGAAACGGCAAACAGCCAGATGGGTGCCACAAAAAACAGATCAAAGGCGATAATGTTCAGCACCGCCGCCACCACGGAGGGCAGTCGCCCGAACCCAATGGCAATCAGGACCACGCCGAGTAAATAGATCATCACCTGGTTGGTCGGGGAGAAGCCTGGAAACAGCAGTTTCGTGGTTAACGTAATTCCCGCACAGAGTGCCGCCGCCGCGAGGCAGCCGTAGAGTCGCTGACGCCATTTTTCCGTGGTGCCGCGCAGCTCTGCACTTCTGTTGACGCTGGGTTCCGGGGCGTCATCGAGCGCAATGACCACCAGATCCAGATCAGGGCCAAGTGCGCTTAAGCGATTGGCAAACCGACTGGAGAGGCGTTCAGAGAAGAACCAGCGCCGCTGCAGGGAGCGGCCCACCACAATTTTCCCCAGGTTATGTTCGCGGGCGTAGCGAAGCGCCGCTTTGGCTTCATCCGGGTCGGAAAGGGTGGCCGTGACCGCCCCCATATTTTGCGCCAGTTGAAGCGTGCGCAGGATACTGCGGCGTTGCGTCTCTCGCTGTCGGTAAAGGGTAGGGGTTTCTACCGCAATGGCATGCCATTCGCATCCCAGTTTTGCCGCAAGCCTCGCGGCAATGCGCACCAGTTTCTCACTGCCGGAACCCTCACTGATGTAGAGCAAAATAGCATCCCGCGTGTGCCACACTTTTTCATCGCGTCCGCTGGCATCGCGCCACGCTCTGATTTGATCATCCACGCGATCGGCGGTACGACGCAGGGCCAGTTCACGCAGCGCGTAAAGATTACCTTTGCGGAAAAAGTTTTCGATGGCGCGTTCAGCCCGGTCGCCGATGTAGACTTTGCCTTCTTTAAGACGCTGACGCAGATCGTCAGGGGGAAGGTCGACCAGTACCACTTCCGAGGCCGTGTCAAAGAACGGGTCGGGTACGGTTTCACGCACCCGGATCCCCGTGACGCCGCTGACCACGTCGTTCAGGCTTTCAAGATGCTGAACATTGACCGTCGTCAGGACATCAATGCCCGCATCCAGCAGTTCGTCAATGTCCTGCCAGCGTTTAGGATGGCGTGACCCACGGGCATTGGAGTGGGCCAGCTCATCCATCAATATCACCGCCGGACGCCGTGCCAGGGCCGCATCAAGATCAAACTCCTGATGGTGACTCTTTCCGGTTGCGCGGCGAGGGAGCACATTGAGCCCCTCCAGCAGCGCCGCTGTTTCCTGGCGTCCATGGGTTTCCACCACTCCAATAAGGACATCCAACCCCTGCGCCCGTAAACGCCGGGCCTCCTGTAGCATGGCCCAGGTTTTTCCGACGCCCGCGCAGGCCCCAAAGTAAATTTTTAGCTTACCCCGGACTTCGTTATCGGTTTGCGCCAGCAGAGCATCGGGATCGGGACGCAGAGGTTCTTCGGTCATGGCCTGTCCTTATTTTTTCTGCAGGCTATCCAGAGCCATGTTGAGCTGCAGGACGTTGACGACGGGCTCACCGATAAAGTAAAGCAGCGGTTTATCTGTATTTTCGTCGATTAGGCGTTTCACTTCAGCTTCCGGAAGGTTACGGGCTTTGGCTACGCGCGGCGCTTGCCACATCGCGGCGGCAGGCGAGATCTGTGGATCGAGGCCGCTGCCTGATGCGGTGACCAGGTCCACTGGAACCGTGGCGCTGGCATCAGGGTTGGCTTTGCGCAGGTCGGCTACGCGCTGCTTGACGGCCTCATCCAGAGCCGGGTTACTGCCGGCCTGGTTACTGCCTGAAGAGGCCAGGCCGTTGTAAGGCTTATCGCCTGTTGCGGACGGTCTGCCCTGGAAGTAGTCCGGGCGCGTGAAGTTCTGGCCAATCAGGGCTGAACCGCGCACTTCGCCGTTGTGCACAATCAGGCTGCCCTTTGAAGCACTTGGGAACCACCACTGCGCAAGCCCGGTGGTTAAGAGCGGATACCCGACCCCAACCAGCAGTGTTAACACAACAAACAGGGAGATTGCAGGACGCAAAATAGTCATGATTTTTTCCTTAACCCAGTCCCATCACGGTCAGAATGATGTCAATCAGCTTGATACCAATGAACGGCACCACGAGCCCACCCACGCCATAGATCCACAGATTTCGGCGCAGCAGCGCCGCTGCCGACATCGGGCGATAGCTGATGCCTTTCAGGGCCAGAGGGATCAGCAGCACGATGATCAACGCGTTAAAAATAACGGCGGACAGAATGGCTGACGTTGGCGAGTGCAGCCCCATCACGTTCAGCATATTGAGCTGCGGATAGGTGACCGCGAACGCCGCCGGGATAATGGCGAAGTATTTCGCCACGTCGTTGGCGATACTGAAGGTGGTGAGCGATCCGCGCGTCATCAGCATCTGCTTACCAATGTGGACCACTTCCAGCAGCTTGGTGGGGTTCGAATCGAGGTCCACCATGTTGCCCGCTTCTTTTGCCGCCTGAGTACCGGAGTTCATGGCAACCGCCACGTCCGCCTGAGCCAGTGCCGGGGCGTCGTTGGTGCCGTCACCGGTCATCGCCACCATGCGGCCTTCGGCCTGATACTGACGAATCAGCGCGAGCTTCGCTTCCGGTGTGGCCTCAGAGAGGAAATCATCCACACCGGCTTCCGCAGCAATGGCGGCCGCCGTCAGTGGGTTATCCCCGGTGACCATGACCGTTTTGATGCCCATTTTGCGCAGTTCGGCAAAGCGCTCTTTGATACCGCCTTTGACGATATCCTTCAGCGCCACCACACCCATGACGGCATTACCTTCGGCAACCACCAGCGGTGTGCCCCCGGTTTTTGCCACAGAGGTGACGAGGTCTTCGACGTCAGCCGGGAATTTACCGCCGTTGCTTTCAACGTGACGGCGAATGGCATCTGCCGCCCCTTTGCGCAGCATTTTCTGCCCGATATTCACGCCGCTCATGCGGGTCTGGGCGGAGAACGGAATGAACGTCGCTTCCAGGGTCTGAAGATCGCGCTCTCTCAGGTTAAAGCGCTGTTTAGCCAGCACCACGATGCTGCGCCCTTCCGGGGTTTCATCGGCAAGAGAAGCCAGCTGTGCTGCATTGGCAAGATCTTCTTCTTTGATTCCACTGGCTGGTAAGAACTGGGTTGCCTGACGGTTACCGAGCGTAATGGTCCCGGTTTTGTCCAGCATCAGCACGTCCACGTCACCGGCGGCTTCAACTGCACGTCCGCTGGTGGCAATCACGTTGGCACCGAGCATACGGCTCATCCCGGCAATCCCGATGGCAGACAACAGCGCCCCGATGGTGGTGGGGATCAGGCACACAAGCAGCGCCATGAGCACCGTCACCGAAACTGGGGTGCCGCCCCAGGCCGAGAAGGGATACAGCGTCGCGGTTGCCAGCAGGAAGACGATGGTCAACGAAATGAGCAGAATGGTCAGCGCGATTTCGTTTGGCGTTTTACGGCGTTTGGCACCTTCAACCATCGCAATCATGCGATCGAGGAAGGTTTCGCCTGGGTTGACGCTACACTTAATGACCAGCCAGTCAGACAGAATACGCGTCCCGCCCGTGACGGACGCGAAGTCGCCACCGGCCTCACGAATCACCGGCGCAGATTCACCGGTGATGGCGCTCTCATCAACCGACGCGCCCCCAGCCAGTACTTCGCCGTCGCAGGGGATAATGTCGCCCGCTTCAACCAGCACAAAGTCGCCTTTGCGAATGCTGTCCGCAGGCACTTTTTGCTGCGGGGCATCCTTCGACGCGCTGGTCAGTTTTCGCGCCCAACTGGTGCGTTTGATCCCTTTCAGGCTTTCGGCTTGAGCTTTGCTGCGTCCTTCGGCAAGGGCTTCTGCAAAGTTGGCAAACAGAACGGTAAACCACAACCATACGCTCACAATGGCCGTAAAGAGTGAAGCCCCGCCTGAAGACACCACGCCCAGCGCAATCAGCGTGGTCAGAATACTGCCCAGATAGACGACGAACATGACCGGGTTGCGGAACTGCACCCTCGGATCCAGTTTTTTAAACGAATCAATCAGCGCTCTGCGCATGATGCCTGATTGTTGCTGTGACGGAAGTTTATGTGACATACCCAATTTCTCCGGCAATTAATGCCCAAGCATCTGTAAATGTTCAATTACTGGACCCAGTGCCAGCGCCGGAATAAAGGTCAGAGCGCCGACCAGCAGGACTACGCCGATAATCAGAGACACAAACAGCGGACCTTGTGTTGGCAGCGTGCCCGGGCTTGCGGGCTGAATTTTTCTTTCGGCAAGTGACCCGGCAATCATCATCAGCGGGATGAACGGCAGGAAACGCCCGAAGAGCATTGCGCTACCCAGTAACAGGTTCCAGAACGGGGTATTGGCTGACACACCACCAAAAGCACTGCCGTTGTTGTTGGCCGCGGAGGAAACCGCGTAGAGCACTTCACTGAATCCATGCGGGCCAGGGTTAAATATCCCGGCACGACCGGCTTCGGTCATCATCATCAACGCCGTGCCCAGCAGCACCAGAGACGGGGTGATAAGAATATAAATGGCGGCCATTTTCATTTCCTGCACGCCAATTTTCTTGCCGAGATATTCCGGTGTACGACCGATCATCAGACCCGCAATAAACACCGCCAGCAGCACGTTCATCAGCATGCCGTACAGGCCTGCCCCGACGCCGCCGAACACCACTTCCCCAAGCTGCATCAACCACATTGGGATCATGCCACCGAGCGCAGTAAAGGAGTCATGCATGGCGTTAACCGCACCACAGGACGCTGCGGTGGTGATAACCGCAAACAGGCTGGAGTTGAGGATCCCAAAACGGCTCTCTTTCCCTTCCATATTGATGGCAGAGTCCGCACCAAGAGCGGTGAAGTGCGGGTTACCGCTCAGTTCCGCCCACATCACAACGGCTGCCGCTACCAGGAAGATTATCGACATCGCCCACAGCAGGGTGTGTCCCTGACGGCGATCGCGAACCACGTTCCCAAAGGTAAAGCACAGCGCTGCCGGGATGATGAAGATGGACAACATCTGAATGAAGTTGGTTAAGGATGTCGGGTTTTCAAACGGGTGTGCGGAGTTGACGTTGAACAACCCGCCGCCGTTGGTGCCCAGCATTTTAATCGCTTCCTGCGAGGCAACAGGCCCCATTGGCAGCATCTGCTGCACGCCTTCCAGAGTCGTCAGCGTGACATAAGGACTGAAGTTTTGAATCACACCCTGGCTGACCAGGAACAGCGCCATAATCAACGACAGCGGCAGCAGCACGAATAAGGTGATGCGGGTCAGATCGCGCCAGGCGTTACCGAGCTTGTCCGTGGTGTGACGGGCAAAGCCGCGCATCAGGGCAAAGACGATGGCCATCCCGGTGGCTGCGGATAAGAAGTTCTGTACCGCCAGTCCGACCATTTCACTGAAGTAGCTGATCGACGATTCACCGGCGTAGGCCTGCCAGTTGGTATTGGTTACAAAGCTGATAGCTGTGTTGAGCGCCAGATGCCAGGAGAGGCCGGGTAAATTTTGCGGATTAAGCGGCAGCGCCCCCTGGAAAAAGAGCACTAAAAAGAGAAAAACAATCCCGGTTCCGTTCACAAAAAGAATGGCAAACAGATACTGACGCCAGTTCATTTCATCGCTGGAAGCGCCGCAAACGCGGTAAATGAGGTTTTCAAACCCCCGGGTGCCCGGTAAGGCGCGATCCTGCACCAGGCCAGTCATGTAATCACCTAACGGTTTTGCCAGAACCAGCAAAACGGCCATGTAGCAAGCCAACAGTAAAAACGCTTCGGCAGCCATCAGAATTCCTCCGCCCGAAGGAGGGCATAAATTAGATAACCCAGTAACAGAAATACCAGCGCAATGCCGATAACGATGCCTAGACTCACGGTAATCTCCCCGTATTCGTTGAGTTCGCGCTAAGTGTAAGAAAAGGCATGTAAAAAAACTGTAAATGTTAACAATTGCGATATAAAGAAAGTATAAAAACGATATATTTGATTGTTTTATAATTGTTTTTTCGAGACTGAAGGGAGGCGTGAATGTTACAAATGCGAAACGGACCAGAGAGCGGCCCGTTTGAGGGAGGTGATTCGGATGGGCTAATTTTTGGCTAGCAGGCAGGCGTGGCAAACGCCGTCATCCTGATGCCCGACCGGACTGTCGGGGTAATGACTAATGGCGGCATTGTTAATGTTTTTTCCGCACTGCATTTTCATTCTTTCCTCGGTGCAGAGTTTTTCCAGCACGCTCAGCAAGACATCGGGGTGTGAGGAGAGGTATTGGGCGGCGACCTGCCCGATGGCCTTCTGCTGCTGCATCGACAAGGTTTCATCACTGAAACGGGGGGCAGGTGAGACCGCGAAGACGTTGAATGACATGAGCAACACCGCCCATGCTGACAGCTTGCCGACCAATCTGATGTTCATCATCCCTCCGGGTATCTATTTCGGCACTGATGTAGTGTGATGCATTTATTATTATTTCAGTCACCGAAAAGTAAATAAACAAGATGTAAAACAAGCATGACTTAATATATATAATTCATATATTGAATTGAACTGCTTTTAGACTGCTGTCTGTATTTTTATTGAGAATTGCAGAGTAACGTAAATTGATAGGATTTTTATACTGCGGCCTTTTTCTTTATTGTTTGTATATATCATTAAAAGAAGTGTTATTTTATACTCCAGCTGTCGCCGTCAGGCATACATGAAAAAACACTATGAACTCAATGATGAAACATCCTCTGCTCCAGAATCTGCGTGCATTTCTTGCCTCTACTCAGTTTGAAGCGGTTTCCGCTAACGCTGCGGGTAAAGCGTTATTACAAGACTCAACCGATTCACATCAGGCATTTTGTCAGGAAATTAAAACCTATCTTCTGCGCTACCCCCGAACAAAACATGTCGATGTTTATCTGAATGATATTAATGGCACGTTCAGAGGGAAGAGAATTAACGTTGGCGATTTACCGTCGATAGCAAAAGGATGTTATTTCCCGCAGTCGGTCTATTCCATGGACTGGAAGGGGAAAATCATTGGCAATGACGCAAGCCAGGTTGTGCTGGATGAACCCGACAGGCTTTGTTTGCCGGTGAAAGGGACATTGCGCCCCTCGGCGTATGAACCGGAAGAAAACGCCCAACTTTTGCTGACCATGCGTGGCAGTGACGGCGGGCCCTGTGGGCTGGAACCGCGTGTGATCCTTGAAAATGTGCTGCGCCGTTTTCACCACCATGGATTGTATCCGGTCATCGCGCCGGAGATTGAGTTCTATTTGACGCAAGAGCATCCCCGGAATATTCAGGGACAGGGCTGTTATCAAATGGCGGTGCCATCCAGCTATGCGCCTTTCATCGAAAAACTCGAAGAGATGGCGGCAGCACAAAACCTCTCTCTGACAGGCATTGTCAGCGAAGCCGAACCGGGCCAGTTTGAGCTTAACCTCCGGCACTCTCATCAGGTGGTGGACGTGTGTGAAAACGTCCTTGCCATGCGTCGGTTAACCAGCGTGGTAGCGAGTGAGTTCGGCTATAAAGCGAATTTTATGGCCAAACCCTTCTCGCATCTGGCGGGCAACGGCCTGCATTTTCATATCAGCCTGAATGATATTCACGGCGACAACGTGTTCGCTTCACCGGCAAACGAGCTCAGTGAAATGACCCGGTTGTGTCTGGCGGGTCTGCTGCACCTGATGCCAGCGTCCGTGGCGATTCTGGCACCGACCGTGAATGCCTACCGCAGAATGCGCAAAAACCTGAATGAGCCGCTGTTCAGTTCCTGGGGGTACAACAAGCGCTCGGCGGCATTGCGCATTCCGTGTTCAACCGAAGATAACCGCCGTATCGAATATCGACTCGCGGGCGCAGATGCCAATCCCTATTTAGTGATGGCGGCAGTCCTGACCGGCATGCTGTATGGCCTCGAAAAAGTTGACAGTGACGCCGTGGAGCGCATTTTCAACACCCCCCCCGCGTTGCCCTTATTCCAGCAGCAGGCCATCACGGCCTATCAGGATTGTCACTACCTGATGGAGAGCCTGGGACGGGATTTTTCGCAGCAGTGGGTGCTCAGCAAGCTGGAGGCACTGACCCAGTTCGAAACCATCGTTACGGCGGAAGAGTCGGCGATGTCTTTTTGATATAGCCCGTTTTCATGACAATTTTGCACTCTCCGGAGAAGACTATGTCTCGTTTAATGCTCGTTACAAACCATTGTTATGCGGAAAAAAATACGCCCCTTGACCCGCTTGATGAGGCGATTAATAACAACATTGAGATACATGGCGGCGTGCGCTTTGGCTGGAATGGAAAATTAAATCAGGGAAAACGTCCGCGACATCATCAGGCGGTCACAACCGGTGAAGCGGAATATCACGCATGGGATATGTCGCCAAATGAATATGAAAACTACTACCACGGCTACGTCCATCAGACGTTATGGCCCGTCTTTCATAACCGCCCCGACCTTGCCGTTTATCGCCGGGAGTACTTCACGACCTACAAGGCCTACAACGCGGAAGTGGCCGACGAAGTGGCCAAAGAATTGTGCCCGGACGATCTTATCTGGGTGCACGATTATCACCATCTGGCCGTGGGCCGGATGTTAAAAGAAACCGGTTTTATCAATCAGTGTGGGTTCTTTTTGCATCAGCCGTTCCCGCCGGGAGATGTGTTCCGTTCCTTGCCGGAACACGAATGGCTGCTGCAATCCATGTTGCATTACGACCTGATTGGCTTCCAGTCGGCGTCTGATGCCAATAACTTTATTTCCTACATCACCCGCTTCTATCGTACCGAACGTCTGGGCGGGAGCGTCATGAAGGTGAATGGCCACATCCTGAGCGTCGGTGTTTTCCCCTGTGGGATAGCCACCGCCCCTCTGCTGAACTGGAAAAAGAATACCCACAAAACCGATGCCGTGATTCAGGAATACCATCGTCGAATCATCATCAGCAACGACGTCATCAACGATATCAGCGGTATTTATTATCGCCTGGATGCGATGCGTTCTTTCCTGAATACCTACCCGCAGTTTGTTCGCGATGTGAGTTTGTTGCAGATCTCCGACCCTGCTCATGAGTATCCGCGCTCGTCGCCAGATCTGCGTGAAAAACTCGAGGGATTTTGCGGGCAAATTAACGGGCAGTATGGCGATTTTACCTGGTATCCCGTGAACTATATTCACAATGGATTGTGCTCTCGTGATGTGATGTTCGCGCTTTATGCCAGAGCGGAAGTGGCGATGTTCACATCGCTGTGTGAAGGCATGAACCTCGGGGCAAAAGAGTTCATTCTTGCCCAGAATCCGGAAGATCCTGGCGTGCTTATTCTTTCGATTTTCTCCGGGGCGTCAGAGCAGCTCAGCGATGCTATCGTGATCAATCCCTATGACGCCGCAGAAACGGCTGAGGCGTTGCACTCCGCGCTGATGATGCCGCTTCATGAGCGTAAACGTCGCCACCATAATCTGCTGCAAAAAGTCACCCGCCAGGACAATCACTGGTGGCGGCATGCGTTTCAGGCGGCGCTTGAGGAAAATGAATTGCCTTCAGGCATGTCTCAGGGATGGCGGAGCGCGGCCAGTTACACGGTCTTCGCCCCGAAGCAATTGTATTGAACATCATTCCCGCCAAGTCTGGCGGGAATTCCAGAGCGGCCAAAAAAAGCAACACAGACTGACATTGCTTTTTTCTGTCGGTATTTAGGTCTTTTATGGGGCTATCGACCCAGAAAAATGTGGTGGTGGGGTTGAAATCTCCTACTGTTTAGGCTCCCACGTCTTTACCCACAAGCTCCGATCAGCTGCCAACGTCCGCTGTTCGCTCATAGCGGACCTCCAGCTCAGCCAGCATGTCCGCTTTGTGCCAAAAGCGGACCTTTCATACTTCTTGGTATATTCAGGCGAATAAGCCTTAATGCGATGAAACAAATATCGACGCTTGCTGTACAGGCGGAACGGCGAAGTATCGCTGCATACGTTTAATCTCCTCTGCGGGTGGCAGACCAAACAGGCGTTTAAACTCGCGATTAAATTGCGACGGACTTTCATAACCGACGGCGTAACTCGCTGCAGCAGCAGTTATTTGCTGACGCACCATCAACATCCGCGCCTGGTGCAGGCGTACCGATTTAACATACTGCATCGGCGGCATCCGGGTTATCGCTTTAAAATGGCTGTGAAACGTCGGCACACTCATTCCGGCTTCCATCGCCAGTTGCGTCAGCGTTAACGGCTCAGCGTAGGTAGCATGGATGCGCTGTAGCACTTTACCGATTTTGCCAAATTGCCCTTGCAAGGTCAGCGCGGCGCGCATGGCATTTCCCTGTGCGCCTGTTAATACGCGGAAATAGAGCTCACGTACCCGTGCAGGACCGAGGATCGCCGCTTCAAGCGGATTGTTAAGGACTTCGAGCAAGTGCCGCACGGCCGTTTTTACCGCGTCGTCCATTGGGCTCGACATCATGCTTTGCGGCGCGGCGAGAGGATATCGGGCGTCATGCTGTTCAATCTGCAACATCAGTTCAGCGGCCAAATGAAAATCCAGATGCATATAAATCGCCAGCAACGGATGTTCAGCGGACGCGTCGGTTTCCATCACAAACGGCACCGGCACCGAAACCGCCAGGTAGTGCTGTTCATCATATAAATAGGTCTGCTGACCAAAATAGCCGCGTTTGCTCCCCTGGCAGACAATCACGATCCCCGGATCGTAAAGCACTGGCGTTCTGGCAAGTGGACGATCGGCACGCAATATTCGCACATCAGGCAATGCGGTAAGGTTATATCCCTCCTGCACCGCAAGTGCTTTAACTAAGGTAATCATCCCGGGCATCACAGCACCTCATAAAATCAGGCAAGAAAAATAGAAGATACGGCCTAAAAATGCGGCAGGACGTAGAATACCATGCAACCTTCATTGTTCATGGGAGTTCTTTTATGACATCTGCAAAAACGATTTTAATCACCGGCGTCAGCAGTGGCTTTGGCCGTGCACTGGCGCAGGAAGCCCTCGCCACAGGCCATCGGGTCATCGGTACCGTGCGCAGCCGCGAAGCACAGCACGATTTCGAGGCGCTTCATTCGCAGCGGGCTTTCGGCCGTCTGCTCGATATCACGGACTTTGAGCATATTGATGAGGTGGTTGCGGAGATTGAGTCTACCGTCGGTCCGGTTGATGTGCTGGTAAACAATGCCGGTTACGGTCATGAAGGCATAATGGAAGAATCCTCGCTCGCAGAGATGCGCCGCCAGTTTGAAGTCAATGTGTTTGGCGCAGTGGCAATGATCAAAGCCATGCTACCGGGCATGCGCCAGCGTCGTCATGGCCATATTATTAATATCACCTCGATGGGCAGTTTCATTACCCTGCCCGGCATCAGCTATTACTGCGGCAGCAAATTTGCGCTGGAAGGAATATCAGAAACGTTAAGTAAAGAGCTGGCTCCGTTCAACATACACGTAACCGCCGTGGCACCTGGCTCGTTTCGCACCGACTGGGCCGGACGATCGATGGTACGCAGCGCTCGCAGCATCCCGGACTACGACGCTTTATTTGATCCGATTCGTCAGGCACGTGAAGAAAAAAGCGGTAAGCAACTCGGCGATCCCGTTAAGGCCGCACATGCCATGCTGGCAATGATTGAGAGTCAGAACCCTCCAACGCATTTATTGTTAGGCAGTGATGCATTAAGTTTAGTGCGGCAAAAGCTCGAGGCATTAGGTAATGAAATAGAACAATGGGAAGAAATAACACGTTCAACGGATGGCTGATCAGCTGCTGAGACAGAGAGCATACTGGATAATGGATTATGGCTGGTCGCACAAGCGCTCATTTCGCTCGGGCATCATGCTGATGCCCTTGCAGTTCAGCCTTTTTACTTTCAGGCTTCCAGGCTTGCGGTGAAATCAACTTCCGCTCCTCGCTCATAGCGGACTGCGCTCACTTATCGCAGTGAGCGTTACCTTGAGTTTAATGCCTGCCTGGTACAGTCAGGTTGACAGTACCTGTTTCAGGCCTTCGTCATTAAAAACGGTTCCGGTCTTCAGGACGCCATAACACCAGTGCACCAGTTTCCGCATCAGCGCGCCAATGGCCACCATTTTAGGTTTACCCCGCAGGCACATCTCATCGTAAATATTACGCATTCGCTTATTGTAGATTTTTCCGCACAGCGCAGACATGTAAAGCTTCGCTCTCAACTGAGGCGGACCGATTTTCGACATCCGGGGCCGGCTCCGAACCGATGTGCCTGAACGTTTCTCGATCGGCACCACGCCCAGAAATGCGGCAGCCTGCTCAGCTGATGAAAAGTCATGGCTGCGAAGCACGACCAGCATATGCATTCCCAGCTGGGGGCCAACAGATTTAATTGAGGTCAGAAGTGTATAATCACGCCTCAGTGCAGGGCTGGCTTTGATATGCGCTTTAATCTGCCGCTCGATATTGCTTACCTCGTCGCGCAGCAGCTGCGCCATATGCATGCAGGAACTGATAATATCTGCAGGTGTGTCTGTGGACAGGTATTTCTCCAGCCTGTTCTCCTCACGCAGGGCATCACCCAGCAGAACATCCCGCCGTCGCAGGAGTGCACCGAGATATCTGATTTCGGGTGCCGGCGGCTCCCAGCGGTGAGGGTTCTTAAGGAATGCGTAGCAGGCCAGCATATACGCATCCACCTTATCCGTTTTTGTCATTATTCCCATGCCGCGTGCAAACTCTCTGCTACGGTGAGGGTTGGCCAGAGAGACATAGAAACCAGCATCATGTAACTCAGTAGCCAGCCGTTCGTGATAAACCCCGGTAGCCTCCATCACCACATGAACATCTTCCGGACCGCAGTGCTGGAGCCTGAGCCAGCGAAGAATATTTTCAACTGAATGTCTGTTATTTTGGATGTTACGGGTTTTTATGCGTCCTTTGATACCGTCATAAAGCATGCAAAGATCCAGGGTGTTTTTACTTACGTCAATGCCGACTGGAAACATGGTTAAACTCCTCTCACATAAACCGTCACGCCTGTTCGCCTTGTACATACGGAGTCGAGCTCCCGGTAACCGTTCAACCTGATGTGCTGGCGTGAAAGGTGAAGCGGAGGGCCATATGCTGCAAATCAAGGTTCAGCGGTGCCGACTTTTCTGACCTTAAGGGAAGGGGGCGGCTCACTCTGCTTCAGTGGTGGTAGCTAATCACCACAAACTGTTAGATACAAGGGAAGGGGGTGGGATAGGCAGAACCTGTCAAAACAGCAGCCGGCTGCGCCGGGCGACGGCGCCATTTGCCCGCGGCACTCCATTTAACTTCAGCTGGCGCCTCCATGCCGCTGACGCGGCATCCGGTGACATTTCCTTTTGGCGCGCTAGTCTTTTGCCCTCAGGCTTACCAGTTTTTTACGTTAAGGGAGTATAAAATGGCACCCGGCCAGCAAAATGGGCACCAGTCGAACAACCAGTTCTGCCAGGTCCCGTTGATGAGCCAGTTCTTCAATGATCTTGACCCTCCATCTCCGAACAGCTTTTGTATCTTAAGTTAACGATGTCCGCTGCCGCCGGTATTCCCTCGGGGAGTGATATCCCAGCGCGCTGTGCGGGTGGTTTTCATTGTAATGCGTGAACGCTACTGCAAGGTTTCGCAGTGCTGTTCTCACATCCGGTTTTGGCATGAACGCGATATAGTCTTCTTTCATCGTTTTCACGAACCGTTCGGCCATGCCATTACTCTGCGGGCTGCTCACCGCTGTTGTGCAGGGCTCCAGATTCAGCTCTCTCACGAACCTCCGCGTTTCATACGCGGTATACGCTGAACCGTTGTCCGTCAGCCACTGCACCGCTGTATCGGGCAACCTGTCGCCGAAGCGCTTTTCCACCGACCTCAGCATCACATCCTGCACGGTTGAACTGTCATAGCCTCCCGTGCTTGCTGCCCAGTCTATGGCCTCACGGTCGCAGCAGTCCAGCGCGAACGTTACCCGCAGTTTTTCGCCGTTGTCGCAGCCGAACTCGAAGCCATCTGAACACCAGCGCATATCGCTTTCTGCCACCGCTATCTTGCCCTTATGTTCACGCTTCGGTCGCTCTGGTTTGTCATGCAACAACAACAGGTTATGCTCGCTCATTATCCTGTAAAGCCGTTTGGCGTTCACAGGTGGCTGTCCCTCTGTGCGACGTTGCTTGCGCAGGATGCCCCACACGCGTCGATAACCATAACTCGGCATATCGCTGATGATGTCGAGGATAGCCGACAGTATTTCTTCGTCTGCTTCGTCATTACGCCGGTTACAGCGCTTGTCCTGCCAGTCGGCAGAACGGTTAATCCGCAGTGACAGCTGCGCACGCGACACGCCCATGGTGCGGCTGACCAGGGCTATTCCCCGTCCTTTGGCAACAAGGGCGCGTGCGCTATCCATTTTCGCGACTGGCCGTACTCCACGGCTTCTTTCAGGATCTCAACTTCCATCGTCTTCTTGCCCAGAAGGCGCTGAAGTTCCCGGACCTGCTTCAGAGCAGCAGTAAGCTCAGAAGCAGGAACGACTTCCTCTCCGGCCGCAACGGCGGTGAGGCTGCCTTCCTGATATTGCTTCTTCCACTTAAACAGCAGGCTGGGCTGGATACCATGCAGGCGGGCGACATGGGAGACATTCATGCCCGGCTCCATCGTCTGCTGGATAATGGCGATCTTCTCCTGAGGAGTTTTACGTTTACGGGCTTCTTGCCCTAACAGGATCCCGGTCATCTCAAAATTGGCGTTAGTGTTAGACATATATTCAAGCCTATCTCTTATCTGGAGATACAGCTACTGTCCGGTGTTTCAGGGGGCTACATCACTTTATACAGCTGAAGAGGTTTATTCACGATTTAAAGAACATGAGTTTAGGGCAACTAACGATTTCAAAAAGTGCCGATTGATGGTTACAGGTAAAATAAAAAAAATCGGTACTGTTACATTCAGTAAGAATCCGTTAGTTACATTGTATATTTCTGGTTCAAATGAAGGACTAAAGTTTATTTTTGAAAATACGGATTATAATAACGATAAGGTAGCAAAGTTAAACGTTGGAGATACAGTAATTATTGCAGGATGGAATGCACGTCCTGGAACATTTGAAGGTATTTTTTTAGATGATTCGCAAATCATGACTGGTATGATTTCAAAAAAGAAAAGGCAAATGTTGGCTGTGAATGGTGGAGTCTATGATCGGGAGATTTGTCTTAAGTAACATTATTTATTCTCTTCAAATGCAGGGGCCAAGCCCCTGCATCTTTCTTCAATGGACACTGTACCAAGGGGAATAAAACCTGTAAGGAGCTACATTAGCGTTTTTTTTTATGACATACGACTCGAAATATCGCGACAGAACATTAAAGCAGGACCTGCCCTGCAAAATGACCAATCCCCATCGACAAAAACATAGCCAGTGTACTCCAGAACATAATTCTTATGATCGCCCTGACAGGAGGTGCTTTACCTGCAACAGAGGATATATAACCAAGGACCACCAGTGAAAAAAGGGTGGAAAGGATAATAAACAAAAAAACCTGCTTTGGAGGAGATAACCATGCAACTATTAAAGGTAACACGGCACCAGCAGAAAAACTCAGAGCAGAAAAGACAGCAGCCTGAAGGGGCTGTGCAGAGTTTGTATCCGTCAGCCCAAGTTCTTCACGGGCATGAGCATCCAGAGCATTTCTCGCCATGAGCTGCTCTGCAACCCTATAGGCAAGCACAGGATCCAGTCCACGTTGTATATAAAGTGAAGTCAGTTCCTGCATTTCACCTTCATAATCGGTTTCCAACTCCCTTTTTTCCTGAGCAAGTGCAGCGTTTTCGGTATCAGCCTGAGATGAGACTGAAACATATTCTCCCGTTGCCATCGACATCGCACCAGAAACCAGTCCGGCAACACCAGCAAGTAAAACTCCCGAAGAACTGGTGTTTGCTGACGCAACACCAAGGACAAGGCTTGCTGTCGAAACAATTCCGTCATTTGCCCCCAGTACAGCCGCCCGAAGCCATCCCACTTTTTCGATGCTGTGTCGTTCAAGATGCATATCTTTGCTTTCCTTCAACTACGCACACTAATCGGAATTACGGACATATAAGAATGCCTTGACAGATAATTAAACTATTGTAGTCAATTTTATCCAGCCATTACAGCACACTTTATTAATCATCAATCTATCACACTATTCCGTAACGGAATTTTTCATTTGGCTACGGATGGTGAGAAATATATGCAGCAACCCCATCGAACCATGCGCCCAGAAATAGGTTTCAATAAATACAGTCAGAAACTTATGCAAATTTAGGACACTTTCTGTCAGCACTGGCGACATTCCAGGAATTGTATTGAGTGCAAACCAGAAACCACCACATGATGCAACGCCCAATAGCGCAAGTACACCAAGCCCCTGGACTAAGGCAGCAATCCCACCAGCATGAGCTTCAGGGAGACGGAATGACATCAGCATTTTGATATCTTCAACCACACCTCGAAAATCAAGAGTCAGCCAAGCAAAATAGTAATGAAATCCTCGTTGTGTTAGCATCCATGCAAGCATGATTAACCCAAGAACAATCAGTGATAATCCAGTGATAACATGGAACCATGTAACGAACCCTGTGAGAGTATAGTCACTGAGAGCATCGCTTTCGGTAAGATTTGAACTAACAATCTGCAATAAAATCAATACAGCTAAGATGATATGAAGCACACGTAGAAATGGTGTGTCTTTGTGAGGGAGAGCATTACGTAAATTTTCATTCATAATTTAGCCACTTTGTTAGGGGTGGTTGACCAAATCAACATGCCTTTTTATTAACGAAACCTTAACTTATCGGAACTAAACAATACTCTTTAATCAGAGAATGGTATCTAAACCTATAGTACATCACATCAGTAATATGAAGAGATTACCATGAAGAAGTGTTTTTCCAGCCAAGAGATCATCAGTATGTTTCAGTGAAGCACGAAGCGGGTATATCCGCCCCGTGCAACATCAATAGGACTTAGCTTATGTTGAGGCAATGTAGCATCGGTAAGCATGTTTGCGACCCCAACATTTTTATATGTACTGAGCAGATAAGATAACGTATTATAATTTCTTCACCAGGGCATAACTATCCATTCTAATACAAGCAGCTATATCATGTCAGTTCCGGGATATCTTTCCAGCATATCTACTTTCTCCTGATAGTTCCCGGTTCAGTCAACGCCAAGTTTATTATGGTATTTTCTCATCATACTGCCCAGTTTCTGTGCTGCAATTTTCCCAGCGTCAAGACCTTCCTTTTCAGCGGTACTTTCAACAGCAGTTACCTCATCAATCAGAAGTGACATACCTGCAACATACGTTTCCCTGTCATACCCCTCTACCGGGCCGTTCAAGATGGACTCTGCTGTTGATTTCAGATCCTGCATATCTTTCCTGAAAGATGTAACGTCCTCCTCCTTAAGTGCTGCGCGGTAGCTTTTATTCATCATCTTCATGGCATGTTCAACACCGTCAGAACCAGCTATTACACTGGTAGATAAAACAAGGGCTGTTCCTATTATAACACTATGCATAATTTTTCTCATAATAACCCCACATTGTTTACTATCATTTAAAAAAATCACAATCCGAAGACGTAACATTGAGCAAAGAAAATAATTATTTGCCAATTTCCCCGAAGAAAATCAGCATTAAAATTATTGTTTATGATTATTTACACTTCCATAATCAAGGCCACTTACCTCCTTAAAAAAAGGGTCAACATGCGTCATGACATTTAATACATGATGATTATCTAAAACTGATTTCCTGGCTAAAACAGCAATGTCATGCCCTACTTTCACTGATAAATTACCATTAATTTCCAGATGAACATCAACAACAACAAGATCTCCCATTTTACGGGTTTTGAGATCATGGATACCTTCAACTCCAGGCGTTGACAATAATGTGGTTTTTATTTTATTTTCAGTTTCAATATCCACGGATCTGTCCATCAAGTCATGAAGCGAATCTGACATAAATGAATATCCCATTCTGGTTACAATCAGTCCGACAACCATTGCAGCAACTGGGTCGAGTAATTTAAAACCTGATAAGTTCCCAATAATACCAATAGCCACAACCAAAGACGAAGCGGCATCAGAGCGTGCATGCCAGGCATTAGCGACCAGCATAGTGGATTTTACTCGGGTTGCTACGGCAAGCATATAGCGAAAAAGAAGCTCTTTGATAACCAGTGCGGCTAAAGCCACCCACAGAGCAACAATATGTACCTGAGGAATATCATCTGGTTGTTTCATTTTATTTACTGCTGACCATAACATGCCGATGCCAACAATAAATAAAATTGTCCCCAGAATTAATGATGCACCATTTTCATAACGATGATGACCGTAGTGATGGTCATCATCGGGATTTTTTTTACTTTTATGGTTTGCAATGAGTACAACAAAGTCTGAGACTAAATCAGACAGGGAATGAATACCATCCGCGATAAGTCCCTGAGATCCAGAAAATATACCAGTAATCACCTGCCCGGATGTCAGAAAACAATTAACAAGCACACTAACCCACGTACTTTTACGGGCCGCGATGAAACGCTCATGAGAACTAATATCAATATCATCCGTAAATTTGTTTACCTGCATCAGAAACTCCTTATAACAGCATCAACAGTTAATACTAAACAGACTATCCTTCCCGGACAGGTTCTGTGGCGAAAATATAATAATTGGTGAGATTTATTCCTGTAAAGGACGTGCCATGTTTGTGATGACATTCATTTATCATAATTTTTAAACATTAATTTATTCTTAACAGAATATGAAAAAATTGACAGTTACCACTGACCTGCCCCCACGATTAGATACAACACTCAGTTAGTAACGTCGGAATCTTCATTCTCAGAATGACCCTTTCTCCAGCCCGCTGCAAATTCAGACGGTGTCTGATAATTCAGCGTGGAGTGCGGGCGGCATTCGTTATAATCCTGCCGCCAGTCATTAATAATTTTCCTGGCATGAACGATATCGCTGAACCAGTGCTCATTCAGACATTCATCGCGAAATCGTCCGTTAAAGCTCTCAATAAATCCGTTCTGCGTTGGCTTGCCCGGCTGGATTAAGCGCAACTCAACACCATGCTCAAAGGCCCATTGATCCAGTGCACGGCAAGTGAACTCCGGCCCCTGGTCAGTTCTTATCGTCGCCGGATAGCCTCGAAACAGTGCAATGCTGTCCAGAATACGCGTGACCTGAACGCCTGAAATCCCAAAGGCAACAGTGACCGTCAGGCATTCCTTTGTGAAATCATCGACGCAGGTAAGACACTTGATCCTGCGACCGGTGGAAAGTGCGTCCATGACGAAATCCATCGACCAGGTCAGATTGGGCGCCGCCGGACGGAGCAGCGGCAGACGTTCTGTTGCCAGCCCTTTACGACGTCTTCTGCGTTTTACGCCCAGGCCACTGAGGTGATAAAGCCGGTACACGCGCTTATGATTAACATGAAGCCCTTCACGGCGCAGCAACTGCCAAATACGACGGTAGCCAAAACGCCTGCGCTCCAGTGCCAGCTCAGTGATGCGCCCTGATAAATGCGCATCAGCAGCCGGACGGTGAGCCTCATAGCGGCAGGTCGACAGGGATAAACCTGTAAGCCTGCAGGCACGACGTTGCGACAGACCGGTCGCATCACACATCAACATCACGGCTTCCCGCTTCTGGTCTGTCGTCAGTACTTTCGCCCAAGAGCCACCTGAAGCGCCTCTTTATCCAGCATGGCTTCGGCAAGCAGCTTCTTGAGTCTGGCGTTCTCTTCCTCAAGCGACTTCAGGCGCTTAACTTCAGGCACCTCCATACCGCCATACTTCTTACGCCAGATGTAAAACGTGGCATCGGAAATGGCATGCTTGCGGCAGAGTTCACGGGCGGGTACCCCTGCTTCGGCTTCGCGGAGAATACTGATGATCTGTTCGTCGGAAAAACGCTTCTTCATGGGGATGTCCTCATGTGGCTTATGAAGACATTACTAACATCGGGGTGTACTAATCAACGGGGAGCAGGTCAGACAGCCCGCCTCGCCGGTCACCGCCTGAATCGCGGTGAGTACCGCATCGACGCTCGGCGAGGCGAACAGATCGCCGCAGACCGCGGCGGTCAGCATGCCTTTACCAATAAAGCCGACGTGCGCCGGTTCATGGCCGGAGCCGCCGCCGGAAATCACCGCCACGTTGTTTTTATTCAGATCGCGGCGTACCACTACACGGATCGCCGGGTCGCTCTCCAGACGCGCCAGGTTATTCCACGGGCTGGTGATAATTGTACCGTCGATCACGTCGCTAACGAGATGGGGGCGTTGATTAAAAAAGAATTGAGACATAACGGCTCCTCGAGGTTGAGTGTAAGACAACCCCCCGAATGCATGTTCATGGTGCGGAGGCGATAGAGAGATTCTGGCGAAGTCAGCATGGAAAAAAACAACACGAAAATGAGTTTCATTACGAAACGTGATTGCTGTTTTTTGTTCCGAAATGAAACTTAATTAGGCGAGAAATCATCACAATGCGAACTCGCTCGACTTTTTCCTCCTGCGATCAGAGCAGGCCACACGGCGCAGTCAGTCTTTTTTGCGGGGCTTTACCCAGGATGGCGCGTAATTGGGGAAATTTATCATCGTGTTTGTCGGTAATTTCGCGGTAACGGAACGGAACGGATCGAGATCGCAAATCTCATTATTTTTGTGGTTAAGCATTCCAAAATGAAACGCATGTCATTTTTATCTGTTCCATATCAGAACAAAATGACGAAAGATTTTTTTGTACACGCCTCGCCATACAGTTATTACATCGCTCCGGTACGTCCGCTTTCGCCGTCAACATCAGGCTAAACGGGTTAACGCCAGGGCTCACCATGTGAAAACATGTACTTATTTGAGGATGAAAGGAATGCTAAAAGTTATTCAATCTCCAGCCAAATATCTTCAGGGTCCTGATGCTGCTGTTCTGTTCGGTCAATATGCCAAAAACCTGGCGGAGAGCTTCTTCGTCATCGCCGACGATTTCGTAATGAAGCTGGCGGGAGAGAAAGTGGTGAATGGCCTGCAGAGCCACGATATTCGCTGCCATGCGGAACGGTTTAACGGCGAATGCAGCCATGCGGAAATCAACCGTCTGATGGCGATTTTGCAAAAACAGGGCTGCCGCGGCGTGGTCGGGATCGGCGGTGGTAAAACCCTCGATACCGCGAAGGCGATCGGTTACTACCAGAAGCTGCCGGTGGTGGTGATCCCGACCATCGCCTCAACCGATGCGCCGACCAGCGCGCTGTCGGTTATCTACACCGAGGCGGGCGAGTTTGAAGAGTATCTGATCTACCCGAAAAACCCGGATATGGTGGTGATGGACACGGCGATTATCGCCAAAGCGCCGGTACGCCTGCTGGTCTCCGGCATGGGCGATGCGCTCTCCACCTGGTTTGAAGCCAAGGCCTGCTTCGATGCGCGAGCCACCAGCATGGCGGGCGGGCAGTCCACGGCGGCGGCCTTGAGCCTGGCGCGCCTGTGCTATGATACGCTGCTGGCGGAGGGCGAAAAGGCCCGTCTGGCGGCGCAGGCCGGGGTAGTGACCGAAGCGCTGGAGCGCATCATCGAGGCGAACACTTATCTCAGCGGCATTGGCTTTGAAAGCAGTGGCCTGGCCGCCGCCCACGCAATCCACAACGGTTTCACCATTCTTGAAGAGTGCCACCATCTGTATCACGGTGAGAAAGTGGCCTTCGGTACCCTGGCGCAGCTGGTGCTACAGAACAGCCCGATGGACGAGATTGAAACGGTGCTGGGCTTCTGCCAGCGCGTCGGCCTGCCGGTGACGCTCGCGCAGATGGGCGTCAAAGAGGGGATCGACGAGAAAATCGCCGCGGTGGCGAAAGCCACCTGCGCGGAAGGGGAAACCATCCATAATATGCCGTTTGCGGTGACCCCGGAGAGCGTCCATGCCGCTATCCTCACCGCCGATCTGTTAGGCCAGCAGTGGCTGGCGCGTTAATTCGCGGTGGCTAAACCGCTGGCCCAGGTCAGCGGTTTTTCTTTCTCCCCTCCGGCAGTCGCTGCCGGAGGGGTTCTCTATGGTACAACGCGGAAAAGGATATGACTGTTCAGACTCAGGAAACCGGGAAGGTGGTCTCTTCCGTCATCGCCCAGTCATGGCACCGCTGCAGCAAGTTTATGCAGCGCGAAACCTGGCAAACGCCGCACCAGGCCCAGGGCCTGACCTTCGACTCCATCTGTCGGCGTAAAACCGCGCTGCTGACCATCGGCCAGGCGGCGCTGGAAGACGCCTGGGAGTTTATGGACGGCCGCCCCTGCGCGCTGTTTATTCTTGATGAGTCTGCCTGCATCCTGAGCCGTTGCGGCGAGCCGCAAACCCTGGCCCAGCTGGCTGCCCTGGGATTTCGCGACGGCAGCTATTGTGCGGAGAGCATTATCGGCACCTGCGCGCTGTCGCTGGCCACGATGCAGGGCCAGCCGATCAACACCGCCGGCGATCGGCATTTTAAGCAGGCGCTACAGCCATGGAGTTTTTGCTCGACGCCGGTGTTTGATAACCACGGGCGGCTGTTCGGCTCTATCTCGCTTTGCTGTCTGGTCGAGCACCAGTCCAGCGCCGACCTCTCCCTGACGCTGGCCATCGCCCGCGAGGTGGGTAACTCCCTGCTTACCGACAGCCTGCTGGCGGAATCCAACCGTCACCTCAATCAGATGTACGGCCTGCTGGAGAGCATGGACGATGGGGTGATGGCGTGGAACGAACAGGGCGTGCTGCAGTTTCTCAATGTTCAGGCGGCGAGACTGTTGCATCTTGATGCTCAGGCCAGCCAGGGGAAAAATATCGCCGATCTGGTGACCCTCCCGGCGCTGCTGCGCCGCGCCATCAAACACGCCCGCGGCCTGAATCACGTCGAAGTCACCTTTGAAAGTCAGCATCAGTTTGTCGATGCGGTGATCACCTTAAAACCGATTGTCGAGGCGCAAGGCAACAGTTTTATTCTGCTGCTGCACCCGGTGGAGCAGATGCGGCAGCTGATGACCAGCCAGCTCGGTAAAGTGAGCCACACCTTTGAGCAGATGTCTGCCGACGATCCGGAAACCCGACGCCTGATCCACTTTGGCCGCCAGGCGGCGCGCGGTGGCTTCCCGGTGCTGCTGTGCGGCGAAGAGGGGGTTGGGAAAGAGCTGCTGAGCCAGGCTATCCACAATGAAAGCGAACGGGCGGGCGGCCCCTACATCGCCGTCAACTGCCAGCTATATGCCGACAGCGTGCTGGGCCAGGACTTTATGGGCAGCGCCCCTACCGACGATGAAAATGGTCGCCTGAGCCGCCTTGAGCTGGCCAACGGCGGCACCCTGTTTCTGGAAAAGATCGAGTATCTGGCGCCGGAGCTGCAGTCGGCCCTGCTGCAGGTGATTAAGCAGGGGGTGCTCACCCGCCTCGACGCCCGGCGCCTGATCCCGGTGGATGTGAAGGTGATTGCCACCACCACCGTCGATCTGGCCAATCTGGTGGAACAGAACCGCTTTAGCCGCCAGCTGTACTATGCGCTGCACTCCTTTGAGATCGTCATCCCGCCGCTGCGCGCCCGACGCAACAGTATTCCGTCGCTGGTGCATAACCGGTTGAAGAGCCTGGGGAAGCGTTTCTCTTCGCGACTGAAAGTGGACGATGACGCGCTGGCGCAGCTGGTGGCCTACTCATGGCCGGGGAATGATTTTGAGCTCAACAGCGTCATTGAGAATATCGCCATCAGCAGCGACAACGGCCACATTCGCCTGAGTAATCTGCCGGAATATCTCTTTTCCGAGCGGCCGGGCGGGGATAGCGCGTCATCGCTGCTGCCGGCCAGCCTGACCTTTAGCGCCATCGAAAAGGAAGCTATTATTCACGCCGCCCGGGTGACCAGCGGGCGGGTGCAGGAGATGTCGCAGCTGCTCAATATCGGCCGCACCACCCTGTGGCGCAAAATGAAGCAGTACGATATTGACGCCAGCCAGTTCAAGCGCAAGCATCAGGCCTAGTCTCCTCGATACGCGCCATGGAGAACAGGGCATCCGACAGGCGATTGCTGTAGCGTTTGAGCGCGTCGCGCAGCGGATGCGCGCGGTCCATGGCCGTCAGCAGGCGTTCGAGCCGACGGGACTGGGTGCGCGCCACGTGCAGCTGGGCAGAGGCGAGATTCCTCCCCGGGATCACGAACTGTTTTAACGGGCCGCTCTCGGCCATATTGCGGTCGATAAGCCGCTCCAGGGCGGTGATCTCCTCTTCGCCGACCGTCTGGCTCAGGCGGGTCAGGCCCCGCGCATCGCTGGCCAGTTCAGCCCCCAGCACGAACAGCGTCTGCTGAATATGGTGCAGGCTTTCCCGGAGCCCGGCGTCGCGGGTCGTGGCGTAGCAGACGCCCAGCTGGGATATCAGTTCATCGACGGTGCCGTAGGCCTCGACGCGAATATGGTCTTTCTCGATGCGGCTGCCGCCGTACAGGGCGGTGGTGCCTTTATCCCCGGTGCGGGTATAGATACGATACATTCAGTTTCTCTCACTTAACGGCAGGACTTTAACCAGCTGCCCGGCGTTGGCGCCGAGCGTACGCAGATGATCGTCGCTATCGGTGACGTGTCCGGTAGCCAGCGGCGCGTCCGCCGGCAGCTGGGCATGAGTGAGGGCTATCTCGCCGGACGCGCTGAGCCCGATACCCACCCGCAGGGGCGAGCTTCTGGCCGCCAGGGCGCCCAGCGCAGCGGCGTCACCGCCTCCGTCATAGGTTATGGTCTGGCAGGGGCCCCCCTGCTCCTCCAGCCCCCAGCACAGCTCATTGATGGCGCCGGCATGGTGCCCGCGCGGATCGTAAAACAGGCGTACGCCTGGCGGTGAAAGCGACATGACGGTCCCCTCGTTAACACTCAGAATGCCTGGCGGAAAATCGCGGCAATCTCCTGCTCGTTGCCTTTACGCGGGTTCGAGAACGCATTGCCGTCTTTCAGAGCCATCTCAGCCATGTAGGGGAAGTCGGCCTCTTTTACTCCCAGATCGCGCAGATGCTGCGGAATACCGATATCCATCGACAGACGCGTGATAGCGGCGATGGCTTTTTCCGCCGCGTCGAGAGTGGACAGTCCGGTGATATTTTCGCCCATCAGTTCAGCGATATCGGCGAATTTCTCCGGGTTGGCGATCAGGTTGTAGCGGGCCACATGCGGCAGGAGGACAGCGTTGGCCACGCCGTGCGGCATGTCGTACAGGCCGCCCAGCTGGTGCGCCATGGCGTGCACGTAGCCGAGGTTGGCGTTATTGAAAGCCATCCCGGCCAGCAGAGAGGCATAGGCCATGTTTTCCCGCGCCTGCAGATTGCTGCCGAGGGCCACGGCCTGGCGCAGGTTGCGGGCGATGAGGCGGATCGCCTGCATGGCGGCGGCGTCCGTCACCGGGTTAGCGTCTTTGGAGATATAGGCCTCTACGGCGTGGGTCAGGGCATCCATCCCGGTCGCCGCGGTCAGGGCGGCCGGTTTACCGATCATCAGCAGCGGATCGTTGATAGAGACCGACGGCAGGTTGCGCCAGCTGACGATCACAAACTTCACTTTGGTTTCGGTGTTGGTCAGGACGCAGTGGCGGGTGACCTCGCTGGCGGTGCCGGCGGTGGTATTGACCGCGACGATAGGCGGCAGCGGGTTGGTCAGGGTCTCGATTCCGGCATACTGGTACAGATCGCCCTCATGGGTGGCGGCGATGCCGATGCCTTTGCCGCAATCGTGCGGGCTGCCGCCGCCCACGGTGACGATGATGTCGCACTGTTCGCGGCGAAACACGGCGAGGCCGTCGCGCACGTTGGTGTCTTTCGGGTTCGGCTCGACGCCGTCAAAGATCGCCACCTCGATCCCGGCCTCCCGCAGATAATGCAGGGTTTTGTCCACCGCGCCATCTTTAATTGCCCGCAGGCCTTTGTCGGTGACCAGCAGGGCTTTTTTCCCCCCCAGCAGCTGGCAGCGTTCGCCGACTACGGAAATGGCGTTGGGGCCAAAAAAGTTAACGTTTGGCACCAGATAATCAAACATACGATAGCTCATAATATACCTTCTCGCTTCAGGTTGTATGGGTCCACCACATATTGCAATTTTTACTCTCACGTAAAATATAGTCCACTGGCGTCATCAGTTCGAGTGATTTATGTGGCCTTTTGCTGTTATACAGCACCAGATATTCAGCCATTCTTTGATTAAACAAATTCAGGTCCTCAAAAAGCAACAATTCATTGAATTCAATAAATTGTTCTCTAAGGAAGGTGCGAATAAGCAGGTCATTTCTTCCCAAGCTGACTCGCTGATTAAAATTTCGCGGATCTGGGCCGATTTTTTTCCCGCAAACACATCGAATCAGCCTATTTAGGCTATTTTTTCCACCATTTCTGGCGTTATTTCCGGTTTTTACTGAGATCTCTCCCACTGACGTATCATTTGGTCCACCCGAAACAGGTTGGCCAGGGTGAATAACATCGCCAGTTGGTTATCGTTTTTCAGCAGCCCCTTGTATCTGGCTTTCACGAAGCCGAACTGCCGCTTGATGATGCGAAACGGGTGCTCCACCCTGGCACGGATGCTGGCTTTCATGTATTCGATGTTGATGGCCGTTTTGTTCTTGCGCGGATGCTGCTTCAAGGTTTTTACCCTGCCGGGACGCTCGGCGATCAGCCAGTCCACATCCACCTCGGCCAGCTCCTCGCGCTGTGGCGCTCCTTGGTAGCCGGCATCGGCTGAGACAAATTGCTCCTCTCCATGAAGCAGATTACCCAGCTGATTGAGGTCATGCTCGTTGGCCGCGGTGGTGACCAGGCTGTGGGTCAGGCCACTCTTGGCATCGACACCAATGTGGGCCTTCATGCCAAAGTGCCACTGATTGCCTTTCTTGGTCTGATGCATCTCCGGATCGCGTTGCTGCTCTTTGTTCTTGGTAGAGCTGGGTGCCTCAATGATGGTGGCATCCACCAAAGTGCCTTGGGTCATCATGACGCCTGCTTCGGCCAGCCAGCGATTGATGGTCTTGAACAATTGACGGGCCAGTTGATGCTGCTCGAGCAGGTGGCGGAAATTCATGATGGTGGTGCGATCCGGCAGGGCGCTATCCAGGGATAATCGGGCAAACAGGCGCATGGAGGCGATTTCGTACAGGGCATCTTCCATGGCACCGTCGCTCAGGTTGTACCAATGCTGCATGCAGTGAATACGCAGCATGGTCTCCAGCGGATAGGGCCGTCGGCCATTGCCCGCCTTGGGATAAAACGGCTCGATGACAGCGGTCATATTCTGCCATGGCAGAATCTGCTCCATGCGGGAGAGGAAAATCTCTTTTCGGGTCTGACGGCGCTTAGTGCTGAATTCACTATCGGCGAAGGTGAGTTGATGGCTCATGATGTCCCTCTGGGATGCGCTCCGGATGAATATGATGATCTCATATCAGGAACTTGTTCGCACCTTCCCTGAGCTTTCGTTTATCGACCGTCGCACCTTTGTGCTCTCAGCCATCGGCAATTGCCACGGGCAGGTCGTCGACTCGCCGGATAACCAGCGAGCCGGTCGTTCGTCAGACGGAGGTGGTCAAGGTTGTGACCTGTAGATCCGCAATACCTTCAATTGCGCGAACCAGCGCGCCGAAAGGGGCAGCCTGAGCGTGTTGCTCCAGCATCTTCGCGGACTGCCAGCGCTCAATCATCACGAACTGGTGATCGTTCTCGCGGTTCAGATGCAGTTGATACAGCTCGCAGCCCGGTTCGCCCTGGACGTCACGCTCTACCGTCTTCAGCGCCTGAAGGACTTTCTCACGCGAGCCTGAATGCGCGGTAATGGTGGCCACAATAGTCACAGCGTCATGCATTTTCATATTCCTTTTGATGAGTTAAGCGATGGCATAAGCATACACCCGTGGCGGCGGTTGAAAATCCTTTTTTTGTGCTAATACCTTCACTTTTCGGGTGAAAATGCGGGTATCAGGGTTTATCGCCCACTGCGTAACGACTGCGGCGGAATGCCGTAACCACGGATAAACACTTCCCGCATATGGCGTCCGTCACGAAAGCCTGATTCACGGGCGATAGAATCCAGAGACAGGTGGCTTTGTTCAATCATCAGCCTGGCAGCCTCCAGCCGAAGCCCTTCAATGGCTTTAGCCGGTGACTTTCCCGTTTCCTGGCGAAACAGACGGCTAAGGAAGGTGCGAACAAGTTCCTGATATGAGATCATCATATTCATCCGGAGCGCATCCCAGAGGGACATCATGAGCCATCAACTCACCTTCGCCGATAGTGAATTCAGCACTAAGCGCCGTCAGACCCGAAAAGAGATTTTCCTCTCCCGCATGGAGCAGATTCTGCCATGGCAGAATATGACCGCTGTCATCGAGCCGTTTTATCCCAAGGCGGGCAATGGCCGACGGCCCTATCCGCTGGAGACCATGCTGCGTATTCACTGCATGCAGCATTGGTACAACCTGAGCGACGGTGCCATGGAAGATGCCCTGTACGAAATCGCCTCCATGCGCCTGTTTGCCCGATTATCCCTGGATAGCGCCCTGCCGGATCGCACCACCATCATGAATTTCCGCCACCTGCTCGAGCAGCATCAACTGGCCCGTCAATTGTTCAAGACCATCAATCGCTGGCTGGCCGAAGCAGGCGTCATGATGACCCAAGGCACTTTGGTGGATGCCACCATCATTGAGGCACCCAGCTCTACCAAGAACAAAGAGCAGCAACGCGATCCGGAGATGCATCAGACCAAGAAAGGCAATCAGTGGCACTTTGGCATGAAGGCCCACATTGGTGTCGATGCCAAGAGTGGCCTGACCCACAGCCTGGTCACCACCGCGGCCAACGAGCATGACCTCAATCAGCTGGGTAATCTGCTTCATGGAGAGGAGCAATTTGTCTCAGCCGATGCCGGCTACCAAGGAGCGCCACAGCGCGAGGAGCTGGCCGAGGTGGATGTGGACTGGCTGATCGCCGAGCGTCCCGGCAGGGTAAAAACCTTGAAGCAGCATCCGCGCAAGAACAAAACGGCCATCAACATCGAATACATGAAAGCCAGCATCCGTGCCAGGGTGGAGCACCCGTTTCGCATCATCAAGCGGCAGTTCGGCTTCGTGAAAGCCAGATACAAGGGGCTGCTGAAAAACGATAACCAACTGGCGATGTTATTCACCCTGGCCAACCTGTTTCGGGTGGACCAAATGATACGTCAGTGGGAGAGATCTCAGTAAAAACCGGAAATAACGCCAGAAATGGTGGAAAAAATAGCCTAAATAGGCTGATTCGATGTGTTTGCGGGAAAAAAATCGGCCCAGATCCGCGAAATTTTAATCAGCGAGTCAGCTTGGGAAGAAATGACCTGCTTATTCGCACCTTCCCTGCCAAAAGGAGGAAGTATGTTCGATTTTTCTTCATCGAAGCCAACTGTATTGGTTATCGACGATACTCCAGAAAACCTCACGCTGATGTATCAGCTACTTAAAGATGATTATAAGGTAAAAGGGGCAAACGGCGGTGAGCGCGGGCTTACACTTGCCGAAACTGCTAATCCAGATTTGATCTTGCTCGATATCATGATGCCGGAAATAGATGGTTATCAAGTATGCCAGCAGCTTAAATCAAACCCAGCAACCAGTGATATCCCGATAATATTCCTCACAGCTAAAGCTGAAAGAGTCGATGAACATAAAGGGCTAAAATTGGGTGCCGTTGACTACATAACCAAACCAATTAACCCAGAGGTCGTGAAGGCACGTGTTAAAACACATGTATCTCTCAAAGTGGCTTCCGATATCTTAAAAGACAAGAATCAAGTGCTAGAGCAAGAGGTCGAAAGACGAACCAACGAAGCTTTGCGGCAAAAAGAAGAGCTTCACGCAATTCAAGATGTTTCCATTTATGCCATGATTTCGTTAGCCGAAGCCCGCGATAACGAAACGGGTAACCACATTAAACGTACCCAAGCTTACATAAAACGTTTAGCAGAGCAATTACGCCAAAACTCGCGTTATGTTTCAGAACTGACCGATGACTTTATTGCCCTGTTATATAAATCAGCGCCTCTGCACGATATCGGGAAAATAGGCATTCCAGACAACATCTTGCAGAAAGAAGGCTCCCTGACCGACGATGAATTTCGAGTGATGAAAACTCATACCACCATCGGTTATGAAGCGATTAAAAATGCTGAGAAAGTATGCGGCCAGCCTATGAAGTTCTTGATTGTCGCAAAAGAGATCGCCTACTCACATCACGAACGCTGGGATGGTGAAGGATACCCATTAGGTCTTGCTGGAGAGCAAATTCCGTTGTCCGCCCGACTCATGGCTATAGCAGACGTCTATGATGCGCTCATCAGCAAGCGAGTTTATAAACCTGCGTTTTCACATTCAGACGCAGTAAATATCATTGTGTCAGGCAAAGGCACTCAATTTGACCCTACTATCATCGATGCCTTCGCTGAAATTACAGATGAACTCGATGCCATTGCTCAAGAATACACTAACTAGATAAGACAAGTACTTATAGCCGTTTCTGAGACAAACATGAAAGACAAGAAAATCACCACACAATCGTGGGTGTGGCGTTCAATGGTCAAAACCGGAATCATTCCCCTCATTCTGGTGGAATTGGTTCTTATTGCCGTTTACCTAATAAGTAACCATTTTATCAGTTCCGACAACATGGAATACATTTACACAAAAGTAAATGAAGAGTTGAAGATCTCATCGGAGAGAGAAGCAGCAATCATTAGAGAGAAGCTGCTCTCAATAGAAAGCTTAACGGCCGTATACCAAAACGAAACAGAACGTGTTTTATCAGAAGAACACACCATTGACCGATCTGAAAAAGATAACCTTGCCGTGAGCGAAGATGGCGTCTTGGGAAGGTGCGAATAAGCAGGTCATTTCTTCCCAAGCTGACTCGCTGATTAAAATTTCGCGGATCTGGGCCGATTTTTTTCCCGCAAACAATCGAATCAGCCTATTTAGGCTATTTTTTCCACCATTTCTGGCGTTATTTCCGGTTTTTACTGAGATCTCTCCCACTGACGTATCATTTGGTCCACCCGAAACAGGTTGGCCAGGGTGAATAACATCGCCAGTTGGTTATCGTTTTTCAGCAGCCCCTTGTATCTGGCTTTCACGAAGCCGAACTGCCGCTTGATGATGCGAAACGGGTGCTCCACCCTGGCACGGATGCTGGCTTTCATGTATTCGATGTTGATGGCCGTTTTGTTCTTGCGCGGATGCTGCTTCAAGGTTTTTACCCTGCCGGGACGCTCGGCGATCAGCCAGTCCACATCCACCTCGGCCAGCTCCTCGCGCTGTGGCGCTCCTTGGTAGCCGGCATCGGCTGAGACAAATTGCTCCTCTCCATGAAGCAGATTACCCAGCTGATTGAGGTCATGCTCGTTGGCCGCGGTGGTGACCAGGCTGTGGGTCAGGCCACTCTTGGCATCGACACCAATGTGGGCCTTCATGCCAAAGTGCCACTGATTGCCTTTCTTGGTCTGATGCATCTCCGGATCGCGTTGCTGCTCTTTGTTCTTGGTAGAGCTGGGTGCCTCAATGATGGTGGCATCCACCAAAGTGCCTTGGGTCATCATGACGCCTGCTTCGGCCAGCCAGCGATTGATGGTCTTGAACAATTGACGGGCCAGTTGATGCTGCTCGAGCAGGTGGCGGAAATTCATGATGGTGGTGCGATCCGGCAGGGCGCTATCCAGGGATAATCGGGCAAACAGGCGCATGGAGGCGATTTCGTACAGGGCATCTTCCATGGCACCGTCGCTCAGGTTGTACCAATGCTGCATGCAGTGAATACGCAGCATGGTCTCCAGCGGATAGGGCCGTCGGCCATTGCCCGCCTTGGGATAAAACGGCTCGATGACAGCGGTCATATTCTGCCATGGCAGAATCTGCTCCATGCGGGAGAGGAAAATCTCTTTTCGGGTCTGACGGCGCTTAGTGCTGAATTCACTATCGGCGAAGGTGAGTTGATGGCTCATGATGTCCCTCTGGGATGCGCTCCGGATGAATATGATGATCTCATATCAGGAACTTGTTCGCACCTTCCCTAACTCAGATACCACAGGGACTAATGCTTGCTTGGTTAAAGCAAAGGTTTGGGAATACGAACAAGAGGTTAGAGTTATAAAAAAGAAAAAATCTGGCATTTACAGTTTCGATAGAAAACAAATGACTGGCATCTACTTTGGTATGAAAATAAACAAGCAAGATAAAAAAATCATCTCTCAGTTGGTAGATGACTCAAATAAATATACTAATACCAAAATTAAAAAGCATGATGTTCAAATTGCGTTCAATACGTTTGAGCTTTTTAAAATTCCTTTTAGCGTCTAATGGTGTCTTTCACCAATCTTTAGCCACTGCAGTGCAACTACGCTTAATGCATTTTATGTTAAATTGTGGGTGTGGGGTTCACGAAATCATTACCGGGTCGTGCTATTTTTTGTCAGGCTTATGATCATCGTAATAATTGTCATTACCCTGCTCCGCTGGATACAGCACCTTGATAAGTACGGATGTATGACTGAAACTCGCGCGGCTCTTGTCGAGGTGCATATCCGATTACAGAAAGCATTTATTGTGCTGGCGCAGTCTCGACCAACGCAATACGGCCTAGAAGCCAAGCTCCATTACCTGCAGACGGTTTATCGTGCCCGGCAGGCACTGACCTGCAGCAGTGGCATTCGGTTACTGGAAAATCTTGGGGGGTAATCGTCGCTACCTGCCTTGTTGATAGTTGTACCGTGAGCTCATTGTAAAGCTGCGTGACGCGACAAAGTAATCTTCGCTGGTTACCGGTTACGCAGGATCCAGCTTTGCTACAGAATGACGGATACAGAGTTCTGTAGCAAAATCTCGCTCGTTAAGTACATCGCTACTGACACCTATATGCTGCAACAACAGTTTGGCCGCTGCACGTCCCATCTCGTGACCCGGTTGGCGAACTGTAGTTAATTCTGGCTGGATGAGTCTGGACTCAGGAATATCATCAAAACCGGTAACACTGATATCGCCCGGAACGTTAATTTTAAGCTCCAAACAACGTCGTACAAATCCTATCGCCATCATGTCATTGGCACACAGCACTGCCGTGGGACGTTGGCCCGAAGGCAGTGCTGTCAGGATCTCTGCCGCGCGGCGTCCCGATTCTTCTGTGTAATCGCCTCTTATCATGGGAACTGATTCCGGTTCTATATTGGCACCGATAAATGCTTCTCGAAAACCTGCCTGGCGTTGTTCGCTAGTCCACAATCCCTGTGGGCCAGTGACAATGGCTAATTTCCGATGGTTTTGCTGCAGGACGTAATTTGCCAGCGTTCGCGCCCCGATTAAATTCTGTGAACTGATAAAGGGAATATTAACGCCGGGTAGACACTCGTCGACAAATATCACCGAGCCGATCTGCGCCAGTTCCTGTAGTGACTGACATGGCAGCCCACTACCCGACAGATAAATAACCCCATTCAACCGCTGAGTGCGTAAAACCCTTGCGTAATATTCTTCACGCTGAGTATCAGAACCCGTCAGACACAGCACTAACAGGCAGTCAAATTCTCTCAGAATGCTGTGAATACCTTCCGCAATAGCGGCAAAAAAAGCGTTACTTAAATCTGGCACGACAAAACCAATAGACGACAGTCGCTGATGTTTTAAACTACGAGCAGCACTGTTGGGTTCAAAGCCCAGTTCGGCGATACAGCGCATGACATGATCGCGTGTCCTCTCAGCAACGGGGCGTCCACTGTCGTTAATAACTGCACTAACAGTGCCTACGGACACGTCAGCCAGACGGGCAACATCCCGAATTGTGGGACGGCGTGACCCGGTTGTTTTTGGAACACTTTCAGACATCAATGTAGCCCCTGCAAAATTAAGAACGGTAGCGTGACCAACTGCGCGCACGAGAGGATGTTCGCCAAGGCGTGACCACATGCTCCAACATCAATACCAGTAAAAAACTGACTACGCCCAGCAGCGCCAAGAAGCCAATAGCGGAAAAGGTACCAGCCGTATTCAGCCTTGAATTCGCCTGCAACAAATAAGCACCAAGCCCTCCACTGGTGGAGGCTGTCCATTCACCAATTACAGCACCGGTCACACTAAAAGTTGCGGAGAGTTTAAGGGCAGAGAATAGCGGTGTATAGGTCGCCGGCAGTTTCACATAGCGAAATGCACTGATTTTTGAACCACCCATTGACTTCACTAGGTTCAGCATGTCGCGGTCAACCGAATTGAGGCCATCCAGCACGTTAACGACTACTGGGAAAAATACCACAAGCGCGACGATCACTAATTTTGGGGCGAGACCAAATCCTAGCCAAATCGTCAGCGCCGCAGAAATGGCAATAACGGGAACAGCCTGGCTGGCAATCAGAATCGGGTAAAGCACGCTCCGTATGAAAGGGCTGGCATCCATCATCACGGCGAAAATAAATCCGGCACCGGCACCAACAATGAACCCTAACAAAAAGGTGGCAAAGGTTATCTCAAATCCTTGCCACAAGACCTGCCAGTCGGAAACGATATGTTGCCAGGTCAGCCCCGGCGAAGGAAGCACATAGGCAGGAATGTTGTAATACTGAACAGCCATTCCCCATACCAGCAGCACCATTACCAGCGCAATGACCGGCCCCAGAACAGAGAAAATTAATTTATTATTCATTGACAGCGATTTCCTGAGGCAAGGTTCCGTTATAGATGAGATCGAGTATCTGGCGCTTTAAATGCGTAAACTGTGGCGTTGTCAGGCTCGACATATCTCGGGGTCGTGGCAATTCGACCTTCAAAATTTGCTGTATTCTGCCCGGCCTTGGAGACATAACCACCACACGATCTGCCAGATAAATTGCTTCATCAATATCATGGGTGACAAAAATGACTGTGCGTTTCTGCTCCGCCCACACAGACAATAACCACTGCTGCATTGCCAGACGTGTTTGTGAGTCCAGTGCGCCAAAAGGCTCATCTAGCAGCATGACATCGCGCTTCATGGCTAAAGTGCGCATTAGAGCCACTCTCTGCCGCATCCCCCCCGAAAGTGCACTCGGATAATGGTCAATAAAGTCACCCAAGCCATAACGGGTAGCAAGTGCCACGCCTTCGGCGAGTTGTGCTTTGGTTACTGCCCCCTGCAGCGTTGCACCCAGTACAATATTATTTATTACGGTCAACCAGGGAAGCAGCAGATCTTTCTGAAGCATATACCCAACCTGGCCACTCTGGCCGGTTACATCCCGACCATCAATAGCAATGGTGCCACTGTCAGGCATCAGTACGCCGGCTATCATATTAAATAATGTGCTTTTACCGCAGCCGGATGGTCCCACTACACAAATGAACTCACCTTTCTCAATATCCAGATCCGTGGGTGCCAGTGCTACCATATCGCCGAAACGCTTGGTAACTTTCCTGAGGGATAACTTTGTAGATGACATAACTCAATCCTAATAATTTCAAAATCAGAAAAGCGCGTTATAAAACGGTGCAGTTATCACGCCCAAACCAGACAAGATCTTCCACTTTAACCGCCACATCACCGCGTTGGGCGAAAGGCTCAATAGCCCAGGCTCCCCACATGGGTTTATTGTTGCTGGCATCAATGAATCCCTCCGTGTAAGCCGATCCTGCACCCAGCGAGTGCCCAATGTTGCCTAGTAGATCCAGCAGGATGAAACCTTCCTTTAGGAGTTGTTGATGAGAAATCTCAAACAATTCTCCAGCGGGCATACCCGGGCGACAAAGCGTTAAGGTCTGTTGATGTATGCGTTCTAGATCTATCAAAGCCTGATCGGCCTCCGGGTAATGGCCAATTACCCGGGTTCGCGTACAATCTCCCCAAAATCCTTGCTCAGTGATCGGGTGCACATCAACAATCAGCACATCCTTTTCCTGTGCCGTCAGTTCCCCTGGTCCTTGAGTGGGAAAACAAACCCGAGCATTTTCTCCGAGCCCGACGGTGGTTATCGTCCATATACCGGTTGCATTTTGCTGATACAGGTAATCATGGATAACCCTTTCAATTTCTCTTTCACTCACACCCGGCTTCAATGCTGCCAGACCAACCTGAGCGGCGGATTTGGCCAGTGCCTGTGCCTGAAATAGTCCCATAGGGGGGGTTGTTGCAATATCGGGACCGGGGCGAAACTGCCATGCAGGTTTCATTGCTATTATCCTCTTAATCAGGGAGGTATTTGTTGGTGAAATACTGCTCAGCAGGTAGCGGTTTTTTGACAATCTGCTGTTGCTGCAGTGCATTCAACAAGCTGTTCCATGTCGCCACATCTTGGTGGAGTGACTGACCATCAGTTGGAGAAAGCAATGGCACGGTATCTTTCCACTGCTGAGTGATAAACGCAGGATCGTAGGATTTGCTAAACGCGGCTGCAAAAGCACTGACGCCCTCTTCAGGATGTGCAACGGCATAGCTGATGCTTTTGCTGGTTGCTCGAAGGAACGCTTTGGCTAATTCGGGGTGCTTATTCATCCAGTCCTGGTTTCCTGCAAACATCAGGATTGGCGTGTTTGGAACACCGTGGCCGACGGCAGGGAGAAATTCCAGAGTCTGTTTACCCATCGTGACCATCTCCGTGCCTTCCGCGTTGGTGATCCCGGTAATGGCATCCACGCGTTTTTGTAAAAGCAGTGGCACGGTATCATCGGCTGCTGTGACCATAATGACGTCAGATAAGGTTAAACCCGCACTCTCCAGCATCAATGAGAGCTGAGCTTTGGTCCAGGCATCATTATATATACCGATCGTTTTTCCTTTCAGATCGGCAACGGTCAGCGCTTTCCCTTGTGAACTAATAATGCCCCAATTATTTCCTCGACCATAACGTGCAATTGACTCAACCGGAGCACCCTGCTCTTTGGCAAAAATGATATCCATCACCGTGGTGAAAGCGACTTCAGCTCGACCGGTTCCAAGAAATTTCATGGTATCAGCCACCGTCGGTGGAGCAATAATATTGAGGTCAATCCCCTCTTCGGCATAAAAGCCTTTTTCCTTGCCTAATACCCAAGGGATCCAGAAACCATCTGCGACAGGCCATTCCTGGACAAAATTGACTTTTGTCAGTGGTGCTGTTGCTGCCTGGGCGGAAGTGACCATAGAACTTCCCACCATGAATGTTACCGCCAACATTGTGCTCTGCAAAAATGCCTTTTTTTTCATTTTCTTTCCCCGGTGTTGACTAATGATAAATTGATCTGACAATCTATATTGAATCGGTTCAATAATGACTGTCAATTACATTTTTTATTAGTCATAACTAATTGATAGTATATGATTTTTTAATAAAATGAACCGATTCATATAATTGCGTAAAAAGCCCCAAAATAGTGCGCCAGATGCACAAATATGATCCATCTAAATCCTAGGGAATCGTTATGAATAATAAAAAAGTGTTGTTAGTTGGAGAGACATGGGTGAGTTCTTCCACTCATTTTAAAGGCTTTGATCAATTTGGAAGCGTTACCTTTCACTCAGGTGCGAGAGCGGTTAAAGCAGCCTTAAAGGACACAGACTATTCATTGGTTCATCTGTCCGCCCACGATGCTGTGGAAGATTTTCCATTCAGTAAACAAGAGCTTAATCAATACAGTGCGATATTACTTTCCGATATCGGCGCCAACTCATTACTGCTACATCCCGATGTCTGGTTACACGGTAAAACAGTACCAAATCGTCTTAATATTTTAAGAGACTGGACGGCTGAGGGCGGCTCTCTGGCAATGTTCGGTGGTTACTTCAGTTTTCAAGGCATTGATGGAAAAGCACGCTGGCGATGCACTGCGGTAGAGCAAGCCTTACCAGTGAACTGCTTGCCTTATGATGACCGTATTGAGGTGCCTGAGGGGTTCCACGCGGTGATCGATCCTGCTCATCAGTCTCATCCGATACTCAAGGGAATTACCGGAGAATGGCCCTGTCTGCTGGGCATCAACGAAGTGATTGTCAAACCAGAAAGCACCATACTGGCAAGGCTGCCGGAAGATCAAGGCGGGCATCCTTTGCTCGTCACTGGCAAGTATCACCAGGGAAAAACATTGGTCTGGACTTCTGACATCAGCCCACACTGGTTACCCCAGTCTTTCATCGACTGGCCAGGCTATAAGCAATTGTTAATCAATATGCTGGACTGGATGACCCAAAAATAACCCTCGCGGGACGACCCGTTGTTACCAGGAGTCTGTATGGCTACCAAAGTGCCTGAAGCGCAAGTTACTGTTGCCTGTTTACAAATGGAACCACTGTTTGGTGAGGTTGATAAAAACGTTGCCCGTTCAATTCATCTTATTGAAGAAGCTGCTGCGCAGGGGGGGAAACTGATTGTGCTGCCAGAGTTATGTAACACGGGCTATGTTTTCCACACAAGGGAAGAGGCTTTTAGTCTCGGTGAACACATTCCAGATGGAAAAACCACGCAGGCGTGGATCGCCTGTGCCACAAGACTGCAAATCTGGCTTGTCGCTGGGATTACCGAGCGTGACGGAGATGTTCTCTATAATAGCGCAGTGATCATTGGGCCAAATGGTTTTCTTGGTCGCTACCGAAAGGTACATTTATGGGGCGAGGAAGCACTATTTTTTGAAGCGGGTAACTTGGGTTTTCCGGTTTTCAAAACCCCCATTGGTAACCTAGGTTGTCACATCTGCTACGATTCGTGGTTCCCTGAAAGTTTTCGTCTGGCAGCGTTACAAGGGGCTGATATAATTTGTGTTCCTACTAACTGGGTTCCTATCCCCGGTCAGGATGAAAAGCGCGAAGCGATGGCAAATATCTTGTTGATGGCGGCTGCCCATAGCAATTCCATCTATGTTGCCGCTGCCGATCGGGTTGGGACTGAACGTGAGCAGCCTTTCATAGGCCAGAGCCTGATTGTCAGTTATACAGGATGGCCGGTCGCAGGTCCTGCGAGTCGCACTTCTCCGGAGATACTGTTGGCTGAATTGAATCTTGCCAATGCGAGGCGACATCGCAACTGGAATGACTTTAATCAGGTGTTAAAAGACCGGCGTCCTGAAGTTTATAGTGATCAATATCCCCAATCTCACTATTAAATGGCGAAAGGACTTAAATAAAATACCATCCTTCCCCAGCCAGGGAGGATGGTGACTACTTGAATGTACTGGGAATTTCTATGCTTGTGAATCTCCCTTCGCTAGCTCATAGAGAAAATCAATCTCATCCGAAGTCACATGTTTATCGTTTATTCGTGTGGGAGCGCAGATGTATTATGTGCGTTACTGAGGACATGGCGGCTCATATTATTTATGTTAAATATCATACATTTAATGTAAAATTAATAGCTACTCTTCTGCAATAGTCAGCTCATTATCGCTGCAGGCGCGGCTTCATTCGGGATAGATGGAGGTTATCGATCAGCGTATTCAGTCCGGGTTCAGTGACTTTCATTTTATACTCCTGTTCCTTGTGTGGTGGCGATCAGCCCCGGCTCTCATTCACCTGGACGGTGACCGGCAGGCCTGCATCAAAACAGGTCTGATACCAGCAGGCCACCTGCAGGGGATCGCCCTCTTTTATCCGGCGTATGCCGCCGGCATCCGTCAGCTGCAGGCAGGTGGTACCGTCCAGACGGATCACGTAGGCCGCTTCCCGCAGGGAGTAACGGCCGTCACCCAGCTGCAGCTCCACCGCATCACCGGCAGCCGTTTGGCGTAACGGCAGACGCCGGACGTCTGTCAGTCGTTGTCGTGCCGTTTCAGCCTCGCGTTCTGCCTGGAAGAGCGGCTCTGCAATGCCGCCTCGACGGCCAGCTGCAAATTTGGGGCGCGCAGGGTGCGCAGCCAGCCCGCGGCTTCCATGCGCCGGCAGGAGGCGCGCAGGTTCGGCCCGTACACCGGGACGTCCCCGCCCTGCTCCAGCACCCGCTCAATATTCTTTGTCGCCACCGGCCCCCGACGTTTCGCATCGAGAGCGGCCAGCACAATCAGCACCCGTCGCTGCAGCGGCGACGGCCTGCGGAAGGTTGTTACTGCTGCCATGAACGTTGTTCTGCTGTGGTAGCGCGAAGGAGCATTTCGGTGAGGCGCAGATGGTCCCTGTCGGCGACTTCTTCCGGGGCACGGCCCGCCATCGTCAGGTGGTACCAGAGTTCGATCGCGCTGCGTGCCCGGGCAAGACCCTGTACACCATTCTGTGTAAATGCCTTTTCTCAGAAGTGACCGTCCAGACGGTCACCGAACTCGATAATAAAGCGGCTCATTGCCATGCGCCAGTCCCTCAGCGGCATCGTCCATTTTTGCGAGGCCGACTGGATTGCCAGCCATACCACCTTTTCACTGCATCATCCGTCGGGAACACCTTACGTTTATTGATGGCATGCCGGATCACGCTGTTCAGAGACTCAATAGCATTCGTTGTGTAGATCACCTTACGGATGTCTGCCGGGTAAGCGAAGAACGTCGCAAGGTTAGTCCAGTTAGCCTGCCAGCTCCGGCTTATCTGCGGGTAGCGGTTGTCCCAGGCGGTGGCGAAGGCTTCCAGCGCCTGCTGACCTGCTTCTTCCGTAGGGGCCTGATAGATGGCTTTCAGGTCGCGGGTGACGGCTTTGTAGTCCTTCCACGAGACGAACCGCAGGCTGTTGCGCACCATATGCACGATGCACAGCTGGATGCGGGCTTCCGGATATACCGTGTTGATGGCGTCCGGGAAGCCTTTCAGTCCGTCGACACAGGCGATGAGGATATCGTTCAGGCCGCGGTTTTTCAGCTCTGTCAGCACGTTCAGCCAGAACTTCGCGCCCTCGTTTTCAGCCAGCCACATACCCAGCAGTTCTTTCTGGCCTTCGATGTTTATACCCAGCGCCAGGAATACGGATTTATTGATGACGCGACTGTCCTGCCGGACCTTCAGGACGATACAGTCAAGGTAAACAATGGGATAGACCGCATCCAGTGGACGATTCTGCCATTCAGTAACCTGTTCCATCACCGCGTCAGTGACCTTCGATACCAGCGCCGGTGAGACGTCTGCGTCATACAACTCTTTGAACGCGGCCGCTATCTCGCGGGTGGTCATCCCTTTGGCGTACAACGATAAAATCTGGTTATCCATCCCGGTGATCCGGGTCTGGTTTTTCTTCACCAGTTGCGGTTCGAAAGAGCCATCACGATCGCGTGGAGTGCGTAGTTCCAGAGGGCCATCGCCGGTGGTAACGGTCTTTGTGGAATAGCCGTTGCGGGAGTTGGCACCCGGTTTAGGCTGGTTTTTATCGTAGCCCAGATGGTGGGTCATTTCGGCGTTGAGAGCCGCCTCAACGCTAATTTTCTTCAGCAGGCGATCGAACTGGTTGAGGTCGTCAGGGGTTTTGAGATTTTTGGCCAGTTCGTTAGCCAGAGCCTGCAATTGTTTTTCGTCCATAAAGTAACCTGCTTTTGATGTTAGATTGAACATATCAAAATCAGGCAATTACACAAACTTATGTACAGGGTCCTTACGTCCGAACAACCCTATCCCTTCAAGTATTGTGCTGCGCCGAAAATACATTACCCCGCAGGATGCTTGCATCAACCGCAGCAACATTGGTCTTGCCGCAAAATGCCATCGATAAATCGAATTCATTACGAATGATATTAAGCGCCATCGTTACACCCTCTTCCCCAAGCGCCCCTAATCCATACAGCATGCTGCGCCCGATATAAGTCCCTTTCGCTCCCAGCGCAATTGCCTTCAGCACGTCCTGCCCGGAACGAATACCGCCATCAAAATGCACTTCAATCCGATCGCCTACTGCCGAGACTATCTCCGGTAACAGAGTAATCGATGACGACACGCCATCCAGTTGACGCCCGCCGTGATTGGAGACAATCAAGGCATCTGCCCCCGCCGCTACCGCCAGTCGCGCATCTTCTACATCCATAATACCTTTAACGATCAGCTTGCCGCCCCATCGCTGTTTAATCCACTCAATATCCTGCCAGGAAAGACGCGGGTCGAACTGCTGGGCTGTCCACTCAACCATCGCATCGATATTATCAACGCCGCTTGCGTGGCCGATGATATTGCCAAAGTTACGGTTACGCGTGGCGAGCATATTACGACACCAGCGAGGTTTGACAGCGATGTCCAAAAGGTTGCGCAGCGTCATTTTAGGTGGCGTAGACAGGCCATTTTTGATGTCTTTATGGCGCTGGCCAAACACCTGCAAGTCCATAGTGACAACCAGCGCTCCGCAGTTCACGGCTTTTGCACGATCGATAAGATTCTCGACAAAGTGGCGATCACGCATGACATAAAGCTGGAACCAAAATGGATGATAATCCGTTGCCTGCGCCACCGTTTCCATCGAGCAAATACTCATGGTTGATAGTGTAAAGGGAATGCCAAACCGTTTCGCCGCACGCGCAGCAAGGATCTCGCCGTCGGGATGAATCATGCCGGTTAAACCGGTGGGCGCAATTGCCATTGGCATCGTCACGGCCTGCCCGAGTATCACTGTGGCGGTGCTGCGCCCGGCGATATCGACTGCCACGCGCTGGCGAAACTCCAGGCGGCGCAAATCCGCTTCGTTGGCACGATAGGGCTTTGTTGAATAAATCAGATTTCGGGTAAGTCTCCCCCGTAGCGGGTTGTGTTTTCAGGCAATACGCACGCTTTCAGGCATACCTGCTTTCGTCATTTTGTTCAGCGCTCGTACCAGGGCCATAGCCTCCGCAACCTGACCATCGTAGTCACGCAGCGTCAGTGAACCCCCGAACAGCTGTTTTACCCGGTACATCGCCGTTTCCGCTATCGAGCGACGATTGTAATCTGTTGTCCATTTCCACCGCG
Source organism: Klebsiella sp. HC6 (assembly GCF_022605325.1). Classification (NCBI taxonomy): domain Bacteria; kingdom Pseudomonadati; phylum Pseudomonadota; class Gammaproteobacteria; order Enterobacterales; family Enterobacteriaceae; genus Klebsiella; species Klebsiella sp. HC6. Next base: position 53,354 of record NZ_CP093278.1, on the reverse strand, counting down.
CATTACTCCCGGTCATTCGCTGATTAGCCACTGCACGGTTACGGTCTGCATATTCACCGGGCCAGTAACCCGCACCTTTTCGGGGAGGGATAAGCGCGCTGATTTTCTTACGCCGCAGTTCATCGTGACATAGCCGGGTATCGTAAGCGCCATCGGCGGCGGCTGACCTGATTTTCCGGTGGGTTTGCCGGATTAACCCGGGGAAGGCCTCTGAGTCCGTAACGTTGTTCAGCGACAGGTCAGCGCAGATGATTTCATGTGTTTTACTGTCAACGGCGAGATGCAGCTTACGCCAGATACGGCGGCGTTCCTGGCCATGCTTTTTGACTTTCCACTCGCCTTCACCGAAGACCTTCAGCCCGGTGGAATCAATTACCAGGTGTGCGATTTCACCCCGGGTGGGCGTTTTGAAACTGACATTAACCGACTTTGCCCGCCTGCTGACACAGCTGTAATCCGGGCAGCGTAGCGGAACGTTCATCAGAGAAAAAATGGAATCAATAAAGCCCTGCGCAGCGCGCAGGGTCAGCCTGAATACGCGTTTAATGACCAGCACAGTCGTGATGGCAAGGTCAGAATAGCGCTGAGGTCTGCCTCGTGAAGAAGGTGTTGCTGACTCATACCAGGCCTGAATAGCTTCATCATCCAGCCAGAAAGTTATGGAGCCACGGTTGATGAGGGCTTTATTGTAGGTGGGCCAGTTGGTGATTTTGAACTTTTGCTTTGCCACGGAACGGTCTGCGTTGTCGGGAAGATGCGTGATCTGATCCTTCAACTCAGCAAAAGTTCGATTTATTCAACAAAGCCCGAGATACTTTATCTGACGGCTATTCGCTTGCTTGGAATAGTGGGATTAATGACTTCCGTGAAATTGAAAATGGCAACCATATTTTTTACCTGTCGTTAAAGGTTGTTAATTTAGACGATCCGGTCTCCCCACATGCAGCAATCATCATGAAGTATGATGACCGACAACCTGCACTATTAATTTACATGATGGAAAATTTCATCAGAAATCAAAACACTATATTAGATGGCAAGGTTTTTATTATAGCTCTCATCTTTGCGACCATTTTTGCCTCAAATATAGATAGTAATAAAGACAGAATTAATGAGACGGATATAGTGCTGGTTAATCCTGAACAGAATCTTAAAAGTTACTATCGTGAGTTCGGATTTTTTGATGATTACCGAAATCACTCATGGATGTCCGCTGATGTCATTACTATTCAGGAGAGAATCCGACAGATGCTCAATGAAGATAGCAATGGTGAAATGGAAGAATTAATCATTCGCGAGGATAACGGCATTCAGAATGTGGTCACTATTGGCATGGTAGACACTTACGGCACTCGGAATGTGAACCATACAGGATCTTTTGGGGAGATCGGCTTTACGCGGTGGGTGAGGGGCGAAGACGAAGATGGTGAAGATGATGACGGGCTATGGGGCTAAGAAATGAAGGTTGTTTGTAAAGCAGACACTATCGGTGTAGAATTTACTCATAGAACGATTAATGAAGCAGCAGGAGGCCCTATGACAGTGAAAGAAAAACGAGCCGACAGAAAGGCCAAGAGCTGCCGACCTATGCCTGCAGTAAATTTCTGGCTTAGCCTAGATGGAAGTAAAGTCGCTAAACTTGGCAATAAAGAAGCAGATACGCTCGGCGTAAAGACTTGGCCAAATCCAAAAGTAAGCTAATAAGAAAGGCTCCGTAAGGAGCCTTTCTTCATTACAGAGTGGTGGCCAATGTCGCCAATTCGTTATAACTGCCTATCGACCTCCCATCGACCAGGATCTGCGGGACGGTCCGAACCGGTTTACCCGTCAGTTCGCCAAGCGCTACAGCATCAATACCATTAGCTACAATGTCGATATACTCATAGTCATATGAGCCCTTGGGTTTTAAGTTGCTTAGAAAGCTCTACAGCGCGTTTACAGAAAGAACAGTTACTTTCCCATAGATGGTGATTTTCATTTTAAATCCATTTAAAATGTGATTGGTTTTGCGATGCTGCGGATCACAGCCATAAAGCCTTTTTGCAGGTCTGTTTTGCCGCTCCGGGTTCAACATGACCTCCTCTTTCCATTGCAAGTTCCGCGTACCGCGCGACCAGCGTTCCGGGTGGCGCGCTCTGACCTCTCGATATAGCCTGTCTCTCTCAAGACGGGTAAGCCGACACAGAATGCTTTTATAGAACGGTTCAACCGAACATACCGAACAGAAATCCTGGATTTTTACCTGTTCAGAACACTGAGTGAAGCACGGGAAATTACTGAGCGCTGGCTGATGGAATATAACAACGAGCGGCCTCATGATTCCTGAACAACCTGACGCCGGAAGTGTACCGGCTGATGGCAGAAAAACCGGAACTATCAAAAAGTGCGTGGAACTAAAACGGGTGTGCTTACAGGCAAAGAAAGGATACAAAACTCAAAATCCTGGGAGCATAGACTGTATAAGCATGAGTTAATCAATTATTTTGATGAAAATGTCATCTGGCAGATTTTATGTGGCCTTGTTACCAAGCTGGCAGATCCATTTTCCATTGAATGCAGTGTTAGTTGTTTCCGGTTCGAAAAAGGAAATAAACCAACCATCCTGGCACTTTAATTGCGTCCATCATGTAAGGTGATGCTACTGAAAAAATTCGGATAAATACCCATTGAAATCGACCGATCAGCCCATATTTAAGTTGTTCTGAACGGTTATCAGTTGGAGAGCAGGATGTCGGAGCAGTTTGAAGTTGAGAAGCTTAAAATCCTTTGTCTCAATGGCGGTGGGGCGAGAGGGCTCTTTACTATTAATGTTCTCGCTGAGATTGAGCGGATAATCGAGCAGAAAACAGGTGATACCAGCGTAAATGTTGGCGATTACTTTGATCTGATAACAGGCACCTCCATTGGGGGGATTCTGGCTCTGGGTCTTGCTTCAGGGAAAACAGCACGGCAGCTTGAGGCCGTATTCAGAAAGCAGGCTCCGTTGATTTTTCCGGAGCAAAAATTAGCCTGGTTTTTTCCTAAGTACCGCCGTCTTTATCGCCTCTGTAAGCAACCTTTATATGACAGTGCACCTCTCGCTGAAACAATTGCGAGTATGGTTGGAAAGACTACCACGTTTAATGACCTGCAGCGCAGGGTTATGATACCTGCAGTGAATCTTTCAACAGGCGAACCTCAGTTTTTTAAGACTCCGCATAATCCAGAATTCACTCGTGATGGCCACCTCACTCTTCTGGATGCTGCAATGGCGACCTCAGCTGCACCGACTTACTTCGCCCCCCATTATTGTAACGAACTGGATGCTTATTTCGCTGATGGAGGCTTAGTCGCGAACAATCCCAGCTTAATCGGGCTTTACGAAGTTATCAGTGATATGCAAATCGATTTTCCCGGGGTAGATGTCAGGAATATCAGAATACTGAATATTGGTACTCTTGGCGAGGAATATACCATCAGTCCGGCAGCCCTTGCGTCCAAGAAAAACGGTTACGCTGGTCTGTGGGGTGGGGGAGAAAGGCTTGTGCTGACAACGATGACGGCAAATCAATTGCTACACAAAGCGATACTCAAACGCGAGTTACGCCGTAATGATGCTTCAGGTAATTACGTTTATCTCGATGACACAATCCCCAATGAGGCAGCCTCAGACATCACTCTCGATAATGCCAGTGAAAGTAGCCTTCGTAACCTTGCCAGCAGAGGTAAACAACTGGCGACTGATGAGTTTTCTAAAAACAATCAGTTAAGGGCATTCTTTAAGGCACGTGCCGTTCCGTTCATTCGCAAGGCCAGTAAGGAGCTAATACCATGAGTTGGAGTTTTCATCGCTATTATACAAACCGGACAGATGGACTCATCAGTAAGCTGAAGCTCAGTGACGAAAAGTCCGGGTATCTTAAGGCGCTTCGTAAGCAAATTCGGGCACGTACAAGAGATGTGTTTGAAGAGGCAAAAAAGCTGGCAGAGGAAACCAGAACTTCCACTGTAAACCTCAGGGAGAAAGTTGCAGCTACCCACTTTCGACATCTTTCGCCGGAAGCGCAGAAAGAAGTCGAAGAGCTTATTAATGCACTTGGTAACGAAGCCCGTGAATCATTTTTACGTCTGAAGCCACGTTTCTGGACTCAAGGTAGTTTTCAGTATGACACGCTCAATGTGCCATATAGCACACCTCCCCAGGAGATGGATATTGATGATGGTACCTATCTTCCTATGGCACTTTTTGATGATAAGCCAATCATTGGCCACCGGCTTCTGTTGTTACTTGTCGATACATCCCTCAAATCACTTGTCGCTGAAAATGATGGATGGATTTTTGAGGCGAAGCGTACCTGTGCGCGGATCAAAATCCCCTCTGAAAATACGCATATTGACGTTCCTATGTATGCCATACCTGAGGATCAGTTCGTTTTAAAGGAAGTCGCGATTGAGTCGTTCAGGAAAATGGCCTTTGATTCAGTTGATGCAAGAGCTGAAGCCTGGATGGTTAATCGTGATGAATATGAACTGGATTCAGACTCCGTAAACCTTGCCCTGCGCGAAGGTGAACAAAAATGGGCAAAAAGCGATCCTAAAATCGTTGAGGATTGGTTCCTTGAAAGTTGTCGAGTGAATGGCTGGCACTTGCGGAAAGTATGCCGATTTATGAAGGCGTGGCGTGATGCCCAGTGGAAAGAAAAAGGGCCGTCATCTATCTCATTAATGGCTGCCACCCTGAATGTCCTCAACAAATATACTCATGACAGTACTGATCTTGGGGCAACGATGAGTCTAATCGCTCTGCATTTGCCTGAGGAGTTCAGAAAGGGGGTTGAAAGCCCCGATCATACGGATGATAAGCCCTTGTTCCCACCGGTCGAAGCGCATGGTGAATGGGAGCAAGATGTGATCACAAAACTTGAAGAATTAAAAAATTATCTGTCTGAAGCGGATACCGCAGAAACGAAGGAGCTAGCACTGAAAGCATTAAATAAAGCATTTGGTGATCGCGTCACGGACCACGACCTTATTGACAGGAAAGTCGCCGGACCGGCATATCATGAAGAGCCCAGCAAGGCTCTTAAGCCTGTCGTCATTAGCCAGACGATGAGCAGTGGCTAACGGTATGGACCAGATCCAAGTCCGTCAAATACATCAGGTGTTGTTGGGCTGCGGCTTCAGATACACCAACGCGCGAGATATATCGCCGGATTCTGCGCTGCGCCTTCTGTATTCCGCAGCAGGCTTTTATGTTAAAAGCTATGTAACATCGGCAGGAACATTTGACGTGGCCATTGTACTGAAAGATGAGCTATTAACCACTCTACCAGCAGCCATTATTTTACAGTCACCTGAGCAGCTTAAAGGGCGTCTTTTACCCCATATCAATATGGGGTGGTACCTGTGCTATGTTGAGGAGAAAGAAGCAACCTGGGATCCGAATGATCTTGAGGGCTTATTGAGAAGTGTTGACATCCAGATAGGATTAACTCTCAATAATTCGGTAAATGCTGTTGAAACGGGATTGGCGGTTGATGCGGAGATGGAAGGTGAGTTTTCTTCTTACTGGTTAGCCAGGCATACCGCATACCTGGTTGCAGATGTCACTCAGCAAAAAGAATTCAATTGCTTCGTTGCTGGAAAGAAGAATGCGCATAAAACTGAATATCAGGAGTGGGTTGTTTGTGATGACACAACTCTTGAAGAACGTGATGCATGGCTGAGCCAACGAAAACTGGAACTTCATGACTCGCGGGGGATTATTACCCGCCGTATAAGAATTAAGCCTTCACAATTGAGTGGTGTGACATGGCCACCCAAAACCTTCAGGGCTGTGCTGGACTGGCTTGCTGAGGTTGATAATGTAGCATGGTTGCATCTCCTTGAGCATTTTATACAACATCCTGTGAAACGCCATATGATATTGATGGATGTTCTTCATCAGGACATGGTCGGATTCCGGGTGGATCTTGATTTGGGGGCACTGGCTCTCAGTTCGTACCAGTCATCTTCAGTTAGAAGGCAAAGAAAAGCCGGGCGGGTGAATTATGCCCATCTCGCCAGTGCTGTTTCTTCAAAACAAGCAGTGCAGAAATTTCAAAGAGTGAATGTAGTGCAGGCCGATCGCCTTTCGGTTCTCAGCCGAAATCGCAGGGGGAAGGAGTCAGGAGATCTCAGCACTAAGCATATAGCGCTTATCGGATGCGGGACTATAGGCGGCTATCTTGCAGGGTTATTACTCCGTGCTGGCGCAGGCTGTGGTGATAAAACATTTCATCTCTTTGATCATGATGAATTTCAACCCATTAACTTCGGCCGGCATGTCCTCGCGACAACAGACATTGGCCGTAACAAAGCTGAAGCTTTGGTTTTCACGCTAAACTCATCCACCCATCTTGCTAAAAATATTAAAGCATTTACTTCGCGGTTTGCTATCAACGCGGAGCAGCTCAAACGCTATGATATTGTTATTGATGCAACCGGCAGGCCTCCCGTGTCAGCTCGTCTTGCTTCGGTAGTACGGACACTTAAATTAACAGAGCGCCCTGTCTTAATTCATGGTTTTAACGATGGCAATGGACGAGCGTCCAAGGTCATTATTGATGATGGAAGCTGTTGCTATGGGTGTCTTTTTGCCAACGAAGCCTTCTATAAGGGGGGAATGGATCTGCGCTTCAATCATATCAGTATGTCCGCGGAAAGACATATCAGTTGTGGCAGCACTTTTACGCCCTATGATGCAGCGGTTAGCATCATTACTGCAGGGATAATGCAGGAAGCGGCTCTCTCTGTACTTGAAAAGAACGCTCGCTGGACCTATAGCGAACATATACTCGAGGGAGGCCGGACCCAAAAGCAAAAACTTTTAGCAGCTCATCCCCGGTGTGGAATATGCCATGGCAACTTGTGAACTGACATTTCGGGATGACAACGATGAACTTGTTGTCATCACAGCCAAAGTGATGAGTCAGCTTCTTTCCTTTCGTCAGCTATCGCCAGAAAGTCATGAGGCTGCGGGTGTTCTTATTGGTGAACGCCGGGGTATACATCTGGTGATACATGACCTTTCTGTACCCGGTAAGGGGGATAAGAGGACGCGGTTTTCTGTAGATCGATGTGGCCCTCACCATCAGGAAGCGGTTGATGCTGCCTTTTACCGTTCAAAAGGTACTTTGCAATATCTGGGGGAGTGGCATACACACCCGGAAGATTACCCTCACCCCTCATTTCGCGATAAAAGAAGCTGGCAATCAAATCTGACCGCACCAGCTACTATGGTGCTGATTATAGTAGGGAAAAAGTCGTTGTGGGCTGCAAAAAAGACTGAAAACGCCATACTCCCTCTTACTGAGGCGTAGAGAATACGCTCTTCTCTCTATGCTATTACCATCCAACCTGCCGAAGTCAAAGCGGCCCATGTCGCTATAGCGCTCAAGCGAAGGGTGACAGTGTCTGTCAGAGAGCTCCAGCCGACGGGCTGCAAGACGATGAGTAGTCGCTTTGGCCAGACACTGCCCATGAACCTCAGCGAGCTTCTCACAGGCTAAAGTTGGACCAAAAACAGCGCAGCGTTCGCGGATAATACGTAGTGCACGTTCAGAGAGACCCGGCATCAGTTGCCGGTTGCCAGGCTGGCCGCGAGGTGCGTAGTGAGAGCCGGTCGATAACATCCTGAAGGATCCTGAGTCGGTTCACATCGTTCATTGAGAAAAACTCCGTTCCGTATGTCTTCATGAGTCTCATCCTTTGAATGCAGTGATCGCAGTGGTGAGCCTGTAGCGCGGACATGTCTATTTGGTCAGAGGGGGGTGCGGCTGAAGTTCTTTTGAGTTTTAATGTCGTGATAGTGCAAGCCCACGCAGAGGGAAAGAAGAATGAGCCAGAAACTGAGCAAGCGGTCTGAAATTGAGAAACAGCTCGCGTCCGGAGAGGCGGTTAAGGAACCGCCTCGTCAGGCAATCAGGAACACGATCACCGGGCGTATCATTTCTAACGCTCAACAATATGGCCCGGCGTCGAGCCCGAGCTGTTAACATATTGGATTTGTGAGGGGTTTACACAATGTTGATCCTCGATTGCTCCTCACGAACTCATGCGTTGCATACATTATCTGCCGGGTTTGGCTGTCCCCCTGAAAAGCTGAAAAAAGTGCTGCTTTCGCTCGTTCTTGAAAGTATCTACGAGCTTAATCCTCGCCAGTTGGTTGATGCACCTCAGTATCTGAGAGATAAGAGGCTCAGCTCGGACAGGGTTCTTTCGTCTATGTGGTTTTTAAACGTTTCCCACCGTCCATTTAAAGACTGTGAAGTAAATGCACTCTCGACCTGCCCCCTCCAGTAGCTGGATTTATTCCGTAGTGAAGAAAAATGGTCTTCCCTCACCTGCTCTATTCGCTCTGGAAGTTCCATCACTCGTGCCAGCCTGGAAAGCAATTGGTGCTCAGACAGATTCTGTGCCTGCAGCAGTGCCTTCCAGACTTCACGACAGGTAGCTGCGGCCTGATGACGTTTACCTTGTTCAAGAATGTCGAGCAGCCGCAGAGCCGGGTTATCAATTTTTAGTTCACTCATACTTTTAATATTCCGTCATTAATGCACTATATTATTTTACCCAGTCTTCCAGATTCAGCCCTAGGACCCGCTCAAACTCTCTCACATTATTCGTCACCAGTACGGCGCCGGCGGCGATGGCGTGCCCGGCGATCGCCGTGTCGTTCGGGCCTATCGGCGTTCCTGCGAGGCGCAGCGCCACCTTAATCTCCGTGGTCGCATCCACCGCGGCGCGATCCCAGGGCAGGATGGCATCGACGCGGGCGCAGAACGCGTCAACCAGCTGCACGTGGCGCGGTGAGGCCTTCGGGCCGGTGGCACCGAAGCGCATTTCAGAGTAGGTAATGGCCGAGACCACGATACGGTGGCCACGCAGCACTGCCTGCTCCAGGCGCTTCAGCACGGCTTCCGGCTGCTCGCGCATGATGAACGAGCAGATGTTCGTGTCGAGCATATAGATCTTGTTCACAGGTTAAATCGTCCTTCGTCGCTGACCACATCCTCACGCTCCGCCATAAAGTCCGGATCGGCTTTTTCAAGGCTGGCGAATGAACCCCAGGTCGGCCGGACGGGACGCAGGATGATACTGTCCCCTTCGCGAACGATCTCCAGCTCGCTCACCCCCTCAAAATCCAGGTCCCGGGGCAGACGTATGGCGCGGTTATTGCCGTTTTTAAATATCGAAACTGTGCGCATGGTTTTTCCTCATATGCTGAGTGTGCCAGGGAGTATTCCCGCATAGGTGAAGTATATGCCTTTAGAACGGGTTTGTATATGTAAAGCATATGCAGATGGTGAGTATATGCGTATGTTTGACCTATGCAGATGTCAGGCATATGGATATGCCACACCTATATACAGTTCTCTCTTTTTTCCGCCGAGATCCGATTTCTGGTTGTTCCGGATCTGCCGGTCGTCATCCGGCCCCGCCCTACCCTCCATCACAATATGCAGTGGCTCTCTAAGCTGCAGGAGCTACCAGATGTTGTGTTCCTCCCCAGCCCCGTGACCCGCCCCCCCGCGGCCGAAAACTGCGGTATGATTATTTTGTGGGCGTGATACACTTCCGGAAAGTCTCAGATAGCGTAAAAGTCGGATCCACCAGAAACCGGCATCCGGTAATTTACTGGTGTTGTTATAAGGTTGCTAATTATTAGATAATGAAAATGTTACGACAGGGAGAATCACCTAAGTGACAGTGAATGATGCTGCACATCATAATTGCTCTGAGTGATTATTAACCTGCAAACCAGAAAGGAGGTCAGTATGGGACGTTCCGTTAAGGTCAAAATCGGTGGAAGGGAGTTTGCGTCCAAAAAAGCCGCTGTGGACTATTTCATGGATCAGCGTGAGGCTGTAAAGGGATCTGGCCCGCTCCGGGAAGGTCAGTTCTTTGATGAGCTGCTGGAGCTCTATACACGGTACTGTGAGGTCACAAACTGGGAGTTGAGTAACAGAGTGATTTACGCATTCAGTGTTGATTATGAACCACGCAAGAATGGCCAGACCTGGGCATCGCATCTCTGCTACTGGGTGCAGTTTTCACCGAAGGACAAATTATCCTTTTCGGTAAGGGAAGCAGTGGATGAGATCGCAAAAGCTGCAGCTGAACAACCGTAGCTGAGTGCGGGATTTCCGGATAAGGTACCGAACCGGGGCTGTTAAAAGATTCTGGAGCTGAAATGAAAAAGGGAAAAACGTCAGAACCGGGGCTGCTGGCCAGCGACAGCGACTGGCACAATAATGCCTGCCTGAATTACATGCCGGATCATGGTACAGCTTACACCGAAGGTTACAGGCGGGCTGCTGATATTCTGATTAACCACATTGATGAATCCGGGCGGGACCAGGATTTTCTGGTTTATCCGGTGTTGTTTCTCTACAGGCATCACATCGAACTCATTATCAAACAAATTATTGGGCTGGCTCTGGCACTGACAGAAGAGCCGGATAAACGCCAGTACAAAAAAGATGACCATAACCTGAATACCTTATGGCCGCTGGCACAAAAGCTGATCCTGGACGTTGATGACAGCTACCGGCCTTCCGATTTTAAAATCGTCAAAGAGGTGGTTAAAGCTCTTCACCAGGTGGATGAACGGGCGACAGATTTCCGTTATGCCCGGAGAAATGACGGCACCCGCAGCCTCGAGGGGATCCATTACGTTAATACTCGTCGCTTCGGGGAAAAAATGGGGGAGGCTTCAGATTTACTGGATGGAATAGATAACCGCCTCCGGTACCTGCTGGACTGTAACGCCGAATGGAATAGTATTCTGGGCAGCTTCTGACAGCCAGAAACGGTGCGAAACTCCATCAGACTTACCTGAACACCCAATGATACGGAGATATCGATTATGACAGGCCTCATACCTTCAGCTACTTCTCAGGGCTCGATGGCCGCCCTGCCACGGTAAGACGCATCTTTCGCGGAAAGCGCACCCGTCATGTGATGATGTTTGACGAAATGTCAATGCTGTACGAAAAAGAGAAAACCCGAATGATAAAGGTATATGTATATGAGTGATAACAACAATTCTGTTTCACACCAGACCATTGAACTGCTGACACGCTGTCTGCAGCTGCAGTCAGAAAAAGACGGTATTCAGCGCCCCACGCCTGACAAAGCGCTCGTTGGCGTGCCCGTTGATGACTTCACCCGCCAGATCCATCAGGCCTGCCTGTACGCCTCGATGACCGACAGCCTGCTGGCCCTGCAAAACCGACTGGCCGATACGGGCCGGCAGCTGGAACAGCAGGGGCAGATCCACGTCGACGCCGGCGAAAACTACGCCGTGGCCGCTGTTGCCTGGCTTGAACGCTTTACGGGGACAGAGAACGCGCAATGACGGTACCTGTTCCGGCCATTCCCGGCGTACACTCTGGTGTGATCCCATCGCAGCTGCCGGTCGCTGTCGACTATCCGGCGGCACTGGCCCTGCGACAGATGGCGCTCGTACAGGATGAGCTGCCGAAATACCTGCTGGCGCCGGAAGTGAGTGCCCTGCTCCACTATGTGCCCGACCTTCATCGCAAGATGTTGCTGGCGACGCTCTGGAATACCGGCGCCCGGATTAACGAAGCCCTGGCGCTGACCAGGGGAGATTTTTCGCTGGCTCCACCGTATCCGTTTGTTCAGCTGGCCACCCTCAAGCAGCGTACAGAGAAAGCGGCCAGAACGGCAGGAAGAGCACCTGCAGGCAGTCAGGCCCATCGCCTGGTTCCCCTCTCCGATCACCAGTACGTCAGCCAGCTGCAGATGATGGTGGCCACCCTGAAAATTCCGCTGGAAAGACGAAACAAGCGCACCGGCAGAATAGAGAAGGCGCGTATCTGGGAGATCACAGACCGTACCGTTCGCACCTGGCTTAGCGAAGCGGTGGAGGCCGCAGCGGCCGACGGGGTGACGTTCTCAGTACCGGTGACCCCCCATACGTTCCGTCACTCCTACGCGATGCACATGCTGTACGCCGGTATTCCGCTGAAAGTGCTGCAGAGCCTGATGGGCCACAAATCGATTAGCTCGACGGAAGTCTATACGAAGGTGTTCGCACTTGATGTTGCTGCGCGTCATCGAGTTCAGTTCCAGATGCCCGAAGCGGATGCGGTGGCCATGCTGAAAGGGAATACTTAGTGTAGAGGGGAATGATGCTGGCGAACGTCCTGCTCGCCGCTGAGGTCTGTCAGAAGTTATCTGGCCCAACTGGCGGGAATATCTGCACTGTATCCCTGATACCGCTCATAAATCGCATGCTGAAGCATTTTAATACGATCTGACAATGTGTCGGCGTCCGACATATGCCGCCATTCCCCCTCAATAGTGGGTTTCCAACCATCCGGGAGATTGAGCGTGATCAATACCTTTGTATCACGAATAATCACCCCGTCAGTGAAAGGATTAAGACCACTCCTTACGGTATTGTTTATCTGTATATATTCAAGTTTCATCTTGTTTCCTCATGTTGTCCGGATCGCAAGCATAGATATCTGAACTCAAATTGCCTAGCTAAGCGTTTGGATATGCCGCTTTTTACCCCTTATACAGCGAAGCTGGCCAATGGCCAGCCCGCATGGACTTATCGCTTTTGCCAGTATATCAGCATGGCAAGGAACAGGATTGTTGCCCCCTGAGAAGCGGGTGAGGCAGTCAGGAACGTCTCCAGCAATGGCATTATCGTAAATCTCCGCATTATTAATTTAAGGTGTGTCATAGGCCTTGGCCCCGTTTACAGGAAGTAGTGTTCTGTCACGACGGCAGCCAGGGTTAATAAAAACGATTCGAATATGCCTGCAGGGACGATAGAAATCTTCGTGCGGGTTGTCACGTTGGCGGAGTAGGTCAACAATGAAGAGAACAAGCTTTATGCCTTACGTCGCGGAAAATTAAATGTAAGGCGTTGAAAAGTCGCTTACGCAACTCAGTTATGGCGGGTCGGATCTCTCACAACCGGTGGAACTGGACTGTATGTTCTGTATGTCTAAATTCCGGCCACGGATATGAGCGAGCCAGCAGTGCTCGCCGCAGCCGAGCGACAGGGCAAAGCCCCGAGTGAGCGAGGAAGCACCAGGGAACAGAACTCATAAATTCTGCATACGCTCAATGCCTGAAAAATCACCTCCCCTAGGGATTATCCACTTATCCACGGGGATATTTTTATAAGATCTTTTTTAATAGTTGTTAGATCTTTATTTTTAGAATGCTCACAGGCCTTTATCCATGCGGGTTCCAGGGAGGGATCTGTGACAAACCGCCCTTTCAGTGTGACAAATTACCCTCAAATAGCCGTCCTTTCTGTGACAAGTTGCCCTTAACCCTGTGACAAATTGCCCTCAGGAAGTGTTGCTTTTCACAAAGTTATCCATCCCTGTTGACTCTGTTTTATAAAGTGTGACAATCTGAAAACCTGTCACACTTCACATGGACCTGTCATGGCGGAAATAGCGGTTATAAACCATAAAAAACGTAAAAATAGCCCGCGGATTGTCCAGTCAAATGAGCTGACTGAGGCGGCATATAGTCTTTCCAGGGATCAAAAACGTATGCTGTATCTGTTCGTTGATCAGATCAGAAAATCCGACGGCTCCCTGCAAGAACATGATGGCATTTGCGAAATTCACGTTGCTAAATACGCTGAAACATTCGGGCTGACCTCCGCTGAAGCCAGTAAGGATATACGACAGGCTTTAAAAGGTTTTGCAGGTAAGGAAGTGGTTTTCTATCGCCCTGAAGAGGATGCCGGCGATGAAAAAGGGTATGAATCCTTTCCCTGGTTTATCAAACGTGCGCACAGTCCATCCAGAGGGCTTTACAGCGTACATATCAACCCATATCTCATTCCCTTCTTCATCGGGCTACAGAACCGGTTTACGCAGTTCCGGCTAAGTGAAACAAAAGAGATTACCAATCCGTATGCAATGCGTTTATACGAATCCCTGTGTCAGTACCGTAAACCTGATGGCTCAGGTGTCGTGTCTCTGAAAATCGACTGGATCATGGAGCGCTACCAACTACCTCAAAGCTACCAGCGTATGCCGGATTTTCGCCGGCGTTTCCTGCAGGCAAGTGTTGATGAGATCAATAGCCGGACACCAATGCGCCTCTCTTACATCGAGAAAAAGAAAGGCCGCCAGACGACTCATATCGTATTTTCCTTCCGTGATATTACCTCGATGACAACAGAATAGTTTGAGGGTTATCTGTCACAGATTTGAGGGTGGTTCGTCACATTAGATCCGGCAGGTTGAGGGTGATTTGTCACAGTTTTGCTGTTCCATCCCTGGTGGCCTGCGCTTATTCATAGTTTTTTGGCTATAACCGGTAGTGAAACCAAGTTTGAGGGCAATTTGTCACAATACATGAGTGCAGTTTGTCACAGTTAAATGAGTGCAGTTTGTCACAGTTAAATGAGTGCAGTTTGTCACAGTTAAATGAGTGCAGTTTGTCACACTAGGTCTTCCCCTCTTCCCGTTAGTCATGTGACATGAGGGGGCAAGTTCGTCATAATCAATGAGGGCAGATTGTCACACTTGTTGCTCTGATCAGGCTATCCGTGTGTGCCTATACTTGTGGTGTTTCCCGCAGCCCTGGCCGTCCATGAAGTTGACCTGTTTCCCACAGAGGATGGATAACTCTTCTTGTGCTGAGCGTAAGAGCTATCTGCCTGTACAGTTCCTCCCCGCTTCCTCGCCAGTTCGCTCGCTACGCTCGGTTACATGGCTGCGGCGAGCGCTGATACCCTTCTCTATACCCTTTTGTACGAGTTGTTGTGTGATGGTCATAAGTGCGTCTGCGTGTTGCGGCACTGTGATTGAGTGGCACGCCCGTCGAGCTTCTCCCCCCTCCTGTTGAGAGCGAAATCAAAACAATATGATTTTTTGCTTGCAACATGACTCTTTTTGTTCAAAATGACAAAAAACGTCATGAGGTGATAAATGGACAATATTGAGCAGTTACGGAAAGTTGCTACACGTGCAGGTAAGCTTCTGACATCTTTGAGCGAGAGTATCCGCCAGCAAAAAGAGGAATTGAAGCTTACCGAGTTCTATCAGGAATACAGCAAAGCCGCTCTGTATAAGCTGCCTAAGCTCAGTAAAGGCAGTGTTGAGTATGCTGTGGCCGAAATGGAAGCCGGTGGCTACATTTTCAAAAAGAAACCTTCTGGTAATACAATGAAATACGCGATGACGATTCAGAATGTCATCGATCTGTATAACCATCGTAAAGTACCCAAGTACAGGGATCGCTTCGATAAAGCCTTTACGATTTTTGTATGTAATCTTAAAGGTGGTGGTTCCAAGACAGTTTCTACCGCTTCATTATCACATGCTTTTCGAGCTCATCCTCAGCTTCTGTTCGAAGACCTGCGTATTCTGGCCATCGATTTCGATCCGCAGGCATCTCTGACAATGTTCCTGAGCCATGAGAATTCAGTGGGCCTGGTTGAAAATACGGCTGCTCAGGCCATGCTCCAGAACGTGTCTCGTGAAGAATTACTTTCCGATTTTATAGTACCGTCTATTATCCCTGGTGTTGATGTAATCCCCGCTTCCATTGACGATGCATTCCTTGCTGAAGGCTGGAAGGGATTGTGTGAAGAACATCTTCCAGGGAAAAATATTCATGCTGTGCTTAAAGAGAACATTATCGATAAGCTCCAGCATGACTACGACTTTATTTTCCTTGATAGTGGTCCTCACCTTGATGCGTTCCTGAAAAACTGCATTGGGGCGGCAGACCTGATGTTGACCCCTCTTCCACCGGCTACGGTTGATTTTCATTCTTCCCTGAAGTTTGTGGCCAGCCTCCCTGCCCTCATAGATTCCATCGAAATGGATGGGCACACCTGCAATCTCATCGGTAATGTCGGCTTCATGTCCAAGATCCTGAACAAGTCTGATCACAAAATTTGCCATAGTCAGGCCAAAGAGGTTTTCGGTGCCGATATGCTAGACATGGTTCTGCCGAGACTGGATGGTTTCGAACGCTGCGGGGAGACTTTTGACACAGTTATTTCAGCAAATCCAGCAACCTATGATGGAAGTACAGAGGCACTAAAAAGCGCAAAATCAGCAGCGGAAGACTTTGCGAAGGCAGTCTTTGATCGCATCGAGTTCATTCGTACTAACGGAGGTATGTGATGTCGAATGAGAAAAGAAAAACCATCGGCAGACAGTTAAATACTCAGGCGTCAATGGTCGAAATGACGGACACCGGTAGAAGCCAGGTATTTACCTTAAAAACCGGCAGGAAGGTAACGTTCAGGTTTGTTCGGGTGCCTGCATCTGAAGTTGAAAGTAAGACCTTCGTAAACCAGGAAAACAACGGAAGAGATCAACTTGCACTGACCAGGGAGTCCCTGAAATCCATTATCCAGACGATTAAGTTTCAGCAGTTCTTTCCCTGTATTGGTATTAAGCAAAGTGAAAGGATTGAGATACTGGATGGTTCAAGACGGCGAGCCTCAGCAATTTTTGTCCGTACAGGCCTTGATGTAATGGTCACCGAAGAACATTTATCAGCTGATGAAGCTCGCCAACTGGCTAAAGATATCCAGACAGCTAAAGAACATAATCTTCGGGAGATTGGCCTGAGATTGATCGCTCTTAAAGAGTCCGGATTTAATCAAAAGGAAATTGCTGAACTGGAGGGGTTATCTCAGGCTAAAGTTACCAGGGCGCTGCAGGCGGCGGCCGTACCGCAAGACTTGATTTCTCTGTTCCCGGTTCAGTCGGAGCTATCGTTTAGTGACTATAAACTTCTTTTAGAAGTTAATGAAAAACTCAGTGAAAAGGGATTAACGCCTGAAGAACTCATTCAGTCTGTATCAGCTCAGCTCGATGCAATTTTGAGTGATGGCGAACGACCAGAAGACGAACAGAAAGCCAGTATTCTGAAGCTGATTTCTCAGGCATCTCAGGCATTGATAGATCCATCTCCCAAGGAAAAGTCAGTGGTTTCCCCACTCTGGTCTTTTGAAGAAAAGGACAAGTTCGCGCGTAAGCGTGTGAAAGGGCGTACGCTGACTTATGAGTTTAGCCGTATGTCAAAAGTGATTCAGGATGAACTGGACAAGGCTATCAACGAGGTCCTTGACAGAAATTTGAGTCAATAATTTCGCCATGGCGATTTCACATCTAACTTATTGTAATTAGGCAGTTTAGGCTGAGAATTTCAAGGTGAAATCGCCAAAGTTTCACGCCAGTTTCGCTGCAGGAATATCTGACCATCGTGTCGTATAAGCAGGAGAAAGCATCTCCCGTTTCATCTGCCATTCCGGGGCCATACCCCGCCCCGCAAACCATACTTTACCCAGCCCTGAGTTGTTGATCCCGTCCAGAACCCTCATCAGCTCAGCACTGTGAGGGCGTGGCGGGCGTTCGTCGAACAGCTGCAGCTGCGAAACGCCGGAGCCGGTGAAGTCATTCAGCATAACTCCGGCTTTGGCATACCGGTGCCCATCCCTCCAGATACGCTCCAGAGCCGTTGTGGCGGCTGCAATGATGTCCCTGGTGTCCTGAGTGGGTGTAAGAAGTTTTTCCGTAGCCACGTTGCCGTAGTAAGGCTCTTTAACGGCGAACGGAGACGTTTTGATGAAAACCGAAATATGCCGGCAATACTGGTGCTCTTTACGCAGCTTTTCAGAGGCCCGCTCTGCGTGCTGACAGATAGCCTGACGGAGCGACTCGTACTCCGTGATCTTCACGCCAAAACTGCGGCTGCAGACAATTTGCTGTTTCGTCGGAGGGGCTTCCTCAAGCGAAAGGCAGCTTTCCCCGTTCAGTTCCCGTACCGTTCGCTCAAGGACGACAGAAAAATTTTTGCGGATGAAGGCCGGGTTCGTCAGAGCCAGATCGAGCGCGGTCTTTATGCCCAGCACATTTAGCTTGCGTGCAATACGGTTACCAACCCCCCAGATTTCTTCAACCGGCTGCAGTGAAAGCAGTTTCCGCGTTCTCTGCGGATTTCCCCTGGTCAGAGCGAGTACGCCACGAAACTGTTTCCACTCTTTTGAGGCCCACTGGGCTGATTTTGCGAGGGTTTTCGTTGGTCCGGCGCCCACGCCAATGGTCAGGCGGGTACAGTCATACACGTGCTGACGCAGCTGCCGGCCGAAGTCCTCAAGCTCCATACAGTGCTCCACGCCGGTCAGGTCGAGGAACATCTCATCAATTGAATACTGTTCCACCCTGGGGGCCAGTTCCTCCAGGCAGTTCATCACGCGCGCCGACATCGAGGCGTAAAGTTCATAGTTACTTGAAAACGCATATATTTTTTCCGGGTACCTTTCGTTTTTTATCTGAAACCACGGAGTCCCCATTTTGATCCAGGGCTTCGCCTCGGCGCTGCGAGCGATTACGTTCCCGTCGTTGTTGCTCAGGACGACTATTGGCTTTCCTTTCAAATCCGGTCGGAAAACACGTTCACAGCTGGCATAGAAGCTGTTCACATCGGCCAGGGCAAACATCAGTACATCTCTCTCGGGCGGTGGATGATATGCGTGACGACGCCAAAGATATCCAGCTCGTCGGGGTCAGGATAAATCGGCGACCAGGAGGCATTCATGGGCTGCAGCGTCAGTCGTGGCGTCAGCAGAAGCCTTTTCACCGTAAACTCCCCCTGTACGCTGGCGACAACGATATCGCCGTGCCGCGGCTTTTCAGCACTGTCCACAACCAGCAGATCGCCATTGTACAGACTGCCGTCGGCCATGCTGTCTCCGCTGGCACGCAGATAGTAAGTCGCGCTCGGATGCCGTATGCAGTAATCATGGAGATCCAGATCGGACTCGACATAGTCAGCTGCAGGGCTGGGAAAACCGCAGCTGGCCAGATCGGCAAACAATGGATGGGCCTGTGGCGGGAGTTCTTTCCCGGTGCTGAAAAGCTGTAGTTTCATCTTTCCTCCTGATATCTCAAAACACTGGTTATGCATACAGTATATTTGACAGCGTGACGATAATCCAGAACGCCCGCCGCACGAACATTTTGAGTAAATAAAGGTGCTCAAAATGTCATTGTTAATCATTTTGATGTATTTATATTACTCATATTGAGAAATATAACTTTGTTTTTTTCATTTTGCTCTTATAATTAGTATCAAATTGAGTGTAATTAACGGAGCATAATGATGAATATTTACTGCGATGATGGTTCAACTAATGTTAAGCTGGCATGGTTTGAAGGAGATGAGCTTCAGACACGGGTCTCTGCGAACTCCTTCAGGCATGGCTGGAAAGTGGCGGAATTCAGTGCGGCAACGTTCAATTATCAGGTGGGCACGCTGAAATACACCTGGGACAGCGTCAGCCGGGATGCCATCCCGACAACAAACGTGGAATATCAGTACGGTGATCTCAACCTGCTGGCTGTGCATCATGCGCTGCTGAACAGCGGACTGGAGCCGCAACCGGTGAGCCTGACCGTGACGCTGCCCCTGAGTGAATATTACGACGGGGACTGCCAGCGGAACGAGGAGAACATACGACGCAAACGAGAAAACCTGATGCGTGAGCTGGTTCTGAATAAGGGCAGAGCATTTACCGTAACGGACGTGAAGGTGATGCCGGAATCACTGCCGGCGGCGTTCTCCCGTCTCGCGGAGCTGAAGCCCGGACCCGCTGAGACCACCCTGATTATTGATCTCGGCGGAACCACGCTCGATGCCGGCGTGATTGTCGGACAGTTTGATGATATCAGTGCGGTACACGGTAATCCGTCTGTCGGCGTGTCACAGGTCACCCGCGCAGCTGCAGGCGCGCTGCGGGCGGCAGACAGCGAAACCAGCGCGCTTATTGCCGACACGGTCATCCGCAACCGCAATGATCGTCAGTATCTGCAGCGTGTGATCAACGATGCAGGTAAAATTGACGAGGTTCGGAACAAAATAACAGAGGCAATCACCTCCCTGGGTGCGCGAGTCACCAGTGAGCTGACTGCCTTCAGGAACGTTAACCGGGTATTCCTGGTCGGGGGAGGGGCCTCCCTCATAGAAGAAGCTATCCGTCAGGCCTGGCCTCTGGCCCCTGACCGTATCGAGGTTATAGGCGATCCGCAGATGGCGCTGGCCAGGGAGATTGCCCTTTACAATAAAGAGGACTAAACGTGCCGGACGGCCAGTATTCTTTCTATCTGCACAGCGACGATCGCACCGACATCGCGGCGATGGCAACCATCAGCACCATCTCACAGCCCCTGCGCGGTGAGTTCATCCGTACCGCCGCCACCGCCGGGGCGGTGGTATACCAGGTGGATGCCCGTTTACCGGCGCTGATCCCGGTGTTCTTTGCCGGGCAGCTGAGCGCTGCCCGCCTTTGCGCTGTTATGGCCCTGGTCTCCGGAACCTGGTCCTCACTCACAGGACTTCCAGATGAGCCCGAAAATGGTGAGGCTGCTCTGCCCATGTCACCGGAGACGGAATACCAGCGCCGGCGTTACACCCTGACGCTTCAAAATGGCCAGAGTGGGGAACGGGTGGAAAGTGTGCTGACGGAAGCGTCATCCCGTCTGCGTGGGGATCTGCTGAGAAACCTGATTATCACCGGTCTGGCCCTCCACACGACGGCACCGGAACTGCCGCGCCTGTTGACCAGTATGCCGGTACCGCCCACCTCGGTCAGTGAGCTGCAGGCACTGGTTCAGCAGATGGCCGGCACCACTGCCGTGAACAGGGCTGCTGCTGCAGTACCGGATACGCCGGCAACATCTGCCATGCCGGTGTCTGGTTCGGATACCCGGGAAATAAAGAAAAATATGCGGCGTGCATTCGGTGACTAAAAGTACGAGTCACATCCAGTAATATACCGATATCAAATGGTTTTCATCCCCAGGGAGATTCTCATGTCACCAGGATTCAGAAGTGTTCTCCGTTTCGCCCGCATTCCCGTCGACAGCAGTGAACTGGTCCGCAGGAAATTCGGCAGCCGACTGATTGGCATTGTGACGCTGTGTCTGCTTCCGCTTCTGGTTTTTGACGTTCCGCAGTGGGTTTTCATTTTGTCGCAGGTCATCTGGGGGGCAGGCGTCTATATTGGCCTGTCCGTGGCCGGAGACAAGACCCGGCCACGCTGATATCCTTTCCGCTTTGCTTAAAAAAAGAACAGCTGACGCGGCGCCTGTCTTAGTGCTCTTCTCCGCCACCTGCCTCCAGGTTATCCACAGCGTTAAACAGACGTTTTGTGGATAGCGGGTTCCCGACAGTTTCTTCTGCTTTCACCCGTTAACCCGTGCCTCCGCTGCCGCACGCTGCCAGTGTGCCGCGTCCGGTTTGCCACGGGACGGGCGCCTTTACAAATCCTGCCTGGCGTGGTGGCGGTTTGCGCCATGCTGAGGAACGCCCTTCAAGCCGCTTTCGCGGCATAACCTCGCCGTCGAAAAGGGTGCGGCAGATGGTGTATTACCTGGTATCCGCGACTGACCTGGAGCAGGCCGAAGCGGGTGTCCTGGAAATGGGGCGCACCTGGTGGCCATCCCTGAAACGCGAGGATGACCGGCATCGGTAGGAGTATCCCGGTGGTCTGGTTTGACAGCATCATTCTGCTCGAGGACGTGGAGAACAGCACCCTGCGCGGGCTGAAGTTCCTCGATGTGTGGACCGTGACCGGCGCGCCGGATGCCCCGGTACTGCGTGACGAGTGGGGGAATGACTGGCGGGATACCACACGCTGACATGACATCTGCCGGGCAGAGCTCCTGCCCGGTACGTCAGAAAATAATGATGTCGCGTTGCTCCGCATCGATGCCGCGCCTGGCGCGGGGATAGTCACTGCCCGGAGCCAGTGTGCCGCGCCCGGGTGGACACGGGACGGGCGGCTTTTCCGCTCCTGTCCGGCGTCGTTGTGATTTTACGCCATCCACTCGCATTCTGATGATCGCCCTTCAAGCCGCTTTCGCGGCATAGCCTTGCCGTCGGAAAGACTGACGGCTGCGGTATTCCACGGTCAGCTTGACCCGTTACCGGTCGCGGCGTACAGGCTCCGGGCAGCAGGGAACGGACGTCGTACCGACGTCCTCCTGAGTGCCCCCTGTCACCACGAGGTATCCCTATGTCCCGTTTTATCCTGGGTAACTGTATCGATATTATGGGCGGCTTTCCCGATCGCGCCGTCGATTTCATTCTGACCGATCCCCCGTACCTGGTCGGCTTCCGTGACCGTTCCGGCCGCACCCTCGCCGGCGACAAAACTGACGAATGGCTTCAGCCTGCCTGCAATCAGATGTACCGCGTACTCAAAAAGGACGCGCTGATGGTCAGTTTTTATGGCTGGAACCGCGTCGATCGTTTTATGGCCGCGTGGAAAAGTGCCGGGTTCAGCGTGGTCGGGCATCTGGTGTTCACCAAAACTTACGCGTCCAAAT
Organism: Klebsiella sp. HC6; assembly: GCF_022605325.1. Taxonomy (NCBI): domain Bacteria; kingdom Pseudomonadati; phylum Pseudomonadota; class Gammaproteobacteria; order Enterobacterales; family Enterobacteriaceae; genus Klebsiella; species Klebsiella sp. HC6. The sequence continues at coordinate 30,969 of NZ_CP093278.1, read as the reverse complement.
CCGCCTATGTCGGCTACCGCCATGAATGCGCCTATGTCCTGGCAAAAGGCCGTCCGCCTCTGCCGCAGGACCCGCTGCCGGACGTGCTGGGCTGGAAATACAGCGGCAACCGCCACCATCCGACCGAAAAACCAGTGACCAGTCTTCAGCCGCTGATCGAGAGCTTCACACACCCGAACGCCATTGTTCTCGACCCGTTTGCCGGCTCTGGTTCCACCTGTGTGGCTGCCCTCCAGGCTGGGCGCCGTTACATCGGTATTGAACTGATGGAGCAGTACCACAACGCCGGAATCGCCCGCCTGTCAGCTGTCCAGCGCGCCATGCAGCGCCCGGCCGCCAACGACGTCTTTTATCCGGAGGCCGCGTAATGAACTATGCCGGACACGAAAAGCTGCGCGCAGAGGTGGCGGGACTGGCCAACAACATGTGTGACCTGCGGGCAACGCTGAACAACATGGAGCACCGCTACCGCTTTGATTCCGATGTGCTGGCCGAACGCCTGACCCGCCAGACGCTTTTTCGCATCAATGCCCTGTTTATGGCGGCGTACAACGACATTCTTGAGCTGGATGCCTGCTTTAAGGACTAAGGAGAAAAACCATGTACGGAACCTGTGAAACCCTCTGCCGGTTGCTGAGTGAGCTCTATCCCGCAGAAACCCCGCTGAACCTGATTGTCTGGTCCCCGGAGGATATCGAAGCGCTGGCCGGTGGGATGGAATGTGTCGTATCTGAACAGGACATAAAGGCGGTGCTGGAGCGCATGGACGCCATACCGGAAGACCAGCGGCTTGAGTCGGGTGTGTCTGCCGGTGCGGTGATGGACCTGATCGATGAGGTAAAAGAGGCCGTTCCGGGAGTCCTGGTGCCGGCTGACCTGCTCGAAACCCTGCTCATCACCACGGAACAGGCGTTGTGGGGCAGGGAATGGGCCGCCCGGGACGGTAACTATCCTGTGCCGGAAAGCGTTACTCACCGCCTTGCTGATGCAGCAAAAGTGCGTGCATTACTGAAAAACTGACATCCACACGCCGCCCGGGCGGCGTGTCATTACCCTGTTTCGAGGAAGATACCATGCAGGAAACCACCACCTTAAACGCCCTTGTGATGCGCCGTGCACGTGATCTGCTGGCTGATTACGGATGGCCGGTCCATACCGATGTTGGCCAGCGTGATCCGGTAAATAAACCGGGATGGATAAGTATTTATGTCCGTCTGGACGCGGCCGCTATTGTTCACCTGCTTCCTTTGCTTTGTACCGGTGGAGTACCCGCAGCGCTGCAAACTGCCATGACAAAAATAGCCGGGACGCCAGCGCAGATTATTTTATCCGGCAGCCGCTATGCCGACGCGCCGCAACTGCCGGAGGACGGAACACAGATAACCTTTCCCTGGGCCGGGGAATGGCTGACAGAGCCTGAAATTCAGGCTGTGACGGATTGCCTGTTTCGTGCCGTGCGGGATATTTCCCGGCAGGTCCGGGAGGATGCGCGCCGGATTGAGGCCGCGCTGACCACGCGCGGGGAAACGCTGTTTTACCGCCAGACACGAAATTTCCGTCTGGTTGTGAAGGAAAGTGATATGCCCTGCTGGCTGGACGAAGAGGACGACAATGTACCGGTGGTACTGGATGCCCTCCTGAACAAAGGCGCGCGCTACAGTGCCGTTGAGTACTTTGTTATCAGCGACAAAGTGGATCAGATCCTGGCATGTGGGCAGATATGTGATGTGTTACGGATACCGGGAGAGCCTGCGCGCCGGTGGATGGATTTATCCCTGTTACATGAGGTCATGGCAGAAGCGCGCGCAGAAATCACCTTTGTCCGCAGTGCCCTTTCAACAATCCGGTCAGTGTCGTGAACCGCCGGGGGTTGCGGCCCCCGGGAGCATCCTGGAAGGATAAGGCTGTCGCCGGCTCCGCTTTTCCTCGGCCCCGTCCCTGCGTGACGTTGCCTGAGAGCTTTCCACTCTGTCAGTGCTGTGCGTGTGCGGGCTGTGCCGTGCCTCCATCGTAGCCGGGCGGCCGGGAATGCAAGGGTGCGCTTCGCCGCTGCGGTCACCCGGTCCTTCCTTCCCGTCTGCCGGGATTTTCCGGTCGTTCGCCCGCTCAGGATTCACGGACTCACCCTGCAACTCCCGGCTGCCGTGTGCGTCAGGCTGCGGCTTCCCTTGCGCCCCTGCATTCCCGACTGATCGCCCGCCTGTTATGGAGGCACGGCACCGCCCGGTGTCGCAGTCCATGTGATGACGGAGGTTTTACCATGCAGTATGTGACAACGCGCCCTGTCCTGAATGTTGAAGAGTCCGATCGGCTTTCTTTCCTGCCGTACATGTTCGGCACGGATTTCATGATCGCAGAATTACAGGTGTATGCCCTGGCGAAAAAATGGATGCCTGAAGTTGACGGCGGTTTCTGGCACTTCATCCGCTTACCAGAAGGGGGTGGCTACATGATGCCTGATTGCGGGCGGGTTCATCTGGTGAACGGTGAAAACTGGTTCGATCGTACCGTCAGTGCCGACGCGGCGGGCATTATTCTGACCAGCCTGGCAGTTAACCGTCGTCTGGCGTCCTGGCATGACTGCGGTAACCCGGCCCTGACCCACCTTTACATGCTGCGTGATGCCCAGATCTGGGATCACATTACCTTTCACCCGGAATGCAACGCCATTTACGCCGCGCTGGACTGATTAACGACCCGGACGGCATGTATCCAGTAACGGAATCATACACGGCGGGGAAATCCCGCCGGTTAAGGAGAATACCGATGAATATTGCAACAGAAACCCGTGAAATACTCCGACAGTACAAAGCCCTGATTAATGCCCGCCGCCGTGATGCCGGTCAGCGGGAACTGACAACCGCACAGGTCATGGATGAAATCTGCGAGTACATGACCTGTCAGTGTGCCGTGTATCTCGCCGGTCATTTCATCTTACAGGGTGGAAAAGGACGGTAAGCACGATGGCAGGCGCAGGAGGAGAGGGCGCCTGTCTGCCCGCGCGCAAAACCCTGGCAGGCTGTGCCTGCCGGAGAGGCGTTTCGCCGCGCCTGCGGCGCCGCACACGCTCTCTCCGTTACTGGTCGATAAGATCGACGAAAGGGGATACTCTCTCCTGAGTTGTTTCTTAACCGGTAATGCCGATGTCAAAGTGGAATATCGCCTCTTTCTCAAAAGAAGAACAGGACAAAGTCTCCGTCGATAAAGCGGCCGCTGCCGTCGCATGGCAGGAGCGTATGAACAAGCCTGTTGTGCCCGAACTCGCGGAGCGTGAACAGCCTGGGCATCTCCGTGAGTATTTCCGGGAAAGATTGCGTATTCACAGACTGAACAGTCAGCAGCTGCCGCGCGCAAATGCTCCTGAATATCAGAAGACAGAAGAAAGTTAAGGAGAGTGGGCCAGTGGTTGCTTTCCTGAATTCAGCCTGGCACAGCATTGTGCTGTACAGAAAAGGAAAAAATTTCCGTTCCTGACGTTCCTTTTTCACGACGGGCGTCCAGGCGGGCTGTCGTGAACGGAGCCAGCCTGGCTGTCTCCGCCCTGCCGGGCTTCCATCCCATGACGCAACGTCAACGGCAGGCTTACAGCCTCCGTTCCGGAGGCGCCGCCCTGTCGCGCCGTGCCCTGCGCTCCCTGCACCCCGGCCAGTGACCGCCGGGCTGTAAGGGGCACCGCCGTTTCGCGTGCCGCGCTCCGACGCTGCGGCGGGTCCCCGCTCTGTTCCGCTCCTGGTGCATCACCCGTTTAAGCCCCTTTCGCCTGGGCTGAGACAAGCACAACCCGCCTGGCTGTCCAGGGCCGGCGTGGCCTTTCGCAATAAATTTTCCCCGGCCATTCCGCAGGCTCCATTAGACCGGAAAAAATTTCCCGCTCACCCCGGACATCTGCACCGGGCCGTGCTCGTTGACGCCCTTGCGGCGAAGGTTCTCAAACGGGTGAAGTTTATACCATCGGGAATATCGCAGCCGGTTCCCGCAAACGTCAAAACCGCGGCTCCTGAAACTCAACGGGTGATGTTCTTTAAAAATCAGGAAAAAAACGATGCTGATTAAAGGAGGCAGAAGAAGCAGACAACGAACCGCAGAAATGAAAAAAGCAGGGTAGCCCCTGCTTAATCCACGCCGTAAAAATCGCTCGAACGGTTCTACGGCTTCATTAACTACCAGAAGGAGTTAACGTAATGATCGTTACTATTGTTTCACCTTCCGCAGAGGCTGTAAAGCCCCGCCGTCATCCGCGCATTTTCCGCGCCGATATTCCCGCGCCGGAGATTGACCCCGCGTTAAAGGCTTTTGGCCGCCATATCGCCAGAAGTCACCGCAAGGGGCGCGGCGTTCATATCCCCGCGATGAAAAACGCCGCTTTTGGGCAGGTGCTCCGCACGCTCGAACTGAAACGCGCATTTAACTGATGAGGTGAGCCGCCCCGCGAGGGGCGGCAACCGCAGGAAGGAGAAAAGTTATGACTCAGGCTTTTGCACAGACACTCAGTGCTGACACTATCCCGCAGACCGGCGCTGAAGAGGAGATCGGCCAGATGTATCGGGGGACCTATTCCCCGGATGATAACAAGTTGCGGCTTTATGCCTCGCTCCGTCTCGATGAAGAGACGTATAAAAAAGTGCATGATGCGGGGTTCCGGTGGGCGCCGAAACAGGGACTGTTTGTGGCGCCAGCCTGGACACCGGGCCGCGAGGATGTGTTACTGTCTCTCGCCGGTGATATCGGGGACGAAGACAGCACACTCTTTGACCGTCAGGAGCAACGCGCGGAACGCTTTAACGACTACAGCGACAAACGCGCCGGTGAATCTGAGCGGGAGCTTGCGCATGTGGACGCGCTGGCGTCGGCTATCCCCTTCGGTCAGCCGATCCTGGTTGGCCATCACAGCGAACGCCGCGCGCGCCGGGATGCGCAGAAGATTGAAAACGGTATGAAACGCGCGGTGATGCTGTTCGAACGCGCAGAATACTGGGAAGAGCGCGCGCAGGCCTCTTTACGGCACGCGAAGTACAAAGAGCGTCCGGATGTGCGTTACCGTCGTATCAAAAAAATTGAGGCGGAATTACGCAAGGCAGAAAAGCACATTGCCCGGTCTGAAAAGTATCTGACGATGTGGCGCGCGCAGACTCTTGATCTGAAAATGGCGTTACTGGTCAGTAATTATGACCATATTTATGCCAGCTTCACGCTAGACAAATACCCCCGCCCGGCAGAGAAAAGCCAGTATGAGGGCTCGATGTCTCTCCATTCTGCCCTGTCTGAGGACATCATTACTTTTGAACAGGCGCGGGATATTGCGATCCGCTGCCATGAACGCACAATCCGCCATCAGCAACGCTGGGTTCATCATTATCGCAACCGTCTGAGCTATGAGCGCGCCATGCTGGATGAAAGCGGCGGTGTGGTCACCCGGACACAGGAATTTGAGCCTGGCGGGCAGGTGCTGAGCCGGGGCGAGTGGTTAACCATCATCCGCATCAACAAAAGCAATGGTCAGGTTAGTTCGGTGGAAACTCCCTGTTACCGTTTTCTGGGCTACGGCGGCACCATGAAACTGACCCCGGACCGCATCACTGACTATAAAGCTCCCTCAGCCGAAGAGGTCAGCACCGCGAAACAGGCCGCAAAACGTCCCCCGATCGTCAACTATCCGGGGGAGGGATCCCGGGAGATGACCAAAGCCGAATGGGCCAGAATGCCGGGGGACTATAAGGCTGTCCGGGGTGTGGCCGAAACTGAGACGCACGGCGCGTACCGCTTTCGCCGCTGCATGACGCACGGCTGTACGCTGGTGAATGTCTATATCACTGACATGAAAACCGTTGAAATTCCGAAAAAATGACAGGCAGACTCCCCGGCAGGTTGCCGGGGAGATCAGGGAGGTTGACTTATGCACAGAGAACTCAGGGCGCGTATTCAGACGATGCGGGCCAGGCTGGATGACCGGATGCCTGTGACAGAAATCCGGGCCAGTTCACAGCTGTTTGTCTCGCCCGATCCGCTCTGTCGTCGGCTGGTCAGTCTGGCGGAGGTGGTGGACTCTGATCATGTTCTGGAGCCCAGCGCCGGAACGGGCGCCATTCTACGGGCGGTCAGGGAAGGCGCGCCACGGGCACAGTGTGACGCCGTGGAGCTGAACGCGGATTTGGTCTGCCATCTCCGGGATCATTTCCCGGGCGTCAGCGTCTGGCTGGGTGATTTTCTGGAATACCGGCCGGAAAAGCACTACAGCAAAATTATCATGAATCCACCGTTTAACCATGCGCAGGATATCCGGCATATACAGCGGGCAGTGACGCTGCTGGCACCCGGCGGCGTGGTCACTGCGGTCTGTCTGAACGGGCCGCGACAACAATCCATACTGAAGCCGCTTGCTGATGTCTGGGAGCCATTGCCGCGAGGCACATTCACGTATACCGACGTTTCAACTGTTCTGCTCAGGATAGCTGCCTGAAAGCCGGTTAGCCCGGCGGGGGAGTGTGCCCCCGTCTGGCCGCGCCGGAAAAGGCCGCACGCCTGCGGCGCAGGAGGACCGGGCCGCGCTGACGCGCCGCCGGCTCTCCCTCTCCGCGTTCATCCTGTCCCTCTCTTCCTTCTGGTATTCTGGTTTACTGTTGTTCCTTTTTTCTTGTTCCGGATGAGCCGCTGATGGAGCGTGGTCATCCATCTGTTTCTGCCGGCTTTTCTTTTTGCTCTTCGTTTATTTCAGGTCCTGCAGTGGGCGTCCGGGCGGGCTGTCGTGAACGGAGCCAGCCAGGCTGTCTCCGCCCTGTCGGGCTTCCATCCCATGACGCAACGTCAACGGCAGGCTTGCAGCCTCCGTTCCGGAGGCGCCGCCCTGTCGCGCCGTGCCCTGCGCTCCCTGCACCCCGGCCAGTGACCGCCGGGCTGTAAGGGGCACCGCCGTTTCGCGTGCCGCGCCCCGACGTTGCGGCGGGTCCCTGCTCATTTCCTCTCCTGTGCCTTTTCACCGTTTAAGTCCCTTTCGCCGGGGCTGAGACAAGCACAACCCGCCTGGCTGTCCAGGGCCGGCGTGGCCTTTCGCAATAAATTTTTTCCGGCCATTTCGCTTCTCTCCATTAGACCGGAAAAAATTTCCCGCTCACCCCGGACAGCTGCACCGGGCCGTGCTCGTTGACGCCCTTGCGGCGAAGGTTCTCAAACGGGTGAAGGTCATACCTCCGGGAACAAAACAGCAGGTTCCCGCAAACGTCAAAACCGCGGCTTCCGGTAACTCAACGGATGATGGGGTTTTAAAAGCAAAACAACGGAGTAAGGAGAGTCATCATGGCAGCACGAGGCATCAATAAAGTCATTCTGGTTGGTCATCTGGGGCAGGACCCGGACGTGCGTTATATACCCAACGGGAGCGCGGTGGCCAACCTGACGCTGGCCACATCGGAAACATGGCGTGACAAACAGAGCGGGGAACTGCGCGAAAACACCGAATGGCACCGTGTGGTCATGTTCGGCAAGCTCGCGGAAGTGGCGGGGGAATACTTGCGTAAAGGCGCTCAGGTCTACATCGAGGGCCAGCTGCGCACCCGCAACTGGCAGGATGAGGCCGGAATCACACGCTATGTCACCGAGGTGCTGGTCGGGCAGAACGGCACGATGCAGATGCTGGGTGGGCGTCGTGAGGGCAGTTCGTCAGAGAGCGCCGTACCTCATCAGCCCGCACAGCCGCAGACTCCGGTACAACCTGCTGAACCCCCTGTGGCATCCCCGAAAGCGAAGGGCGGTAAAAAAGGCCGTCAGAGTGCCGCGCCGTCCCAGCAACCCCCGCAGCCGTCCCCGGATGATTACCCGCCGATGGATGACGATGCCCCGTTCTGATAACCCGTTTCAGGCCGGCCCTGCCCAGGTGGGGCCGAAAGGAGAGAGATGAGTATTTACGATAACGGTCCGTTACCGGATGACACCTTCACCAGAGCACAGGCTGAAGCGGTGGCGGCACAGTTTGAAAATGTCGCCATTGAAGACGATCAGGGTTCGCATTTTCGCCTGGTCGTTCGTCAGAACGGCGAAATGGTGTGGCGCGCATGGAATTTTGAAGCGGATGCCGGGAAATGGCTCAACCGTTATATCGAACGTTATGGCATCCGTAACACGCAATAAGCAGTAAGAGGTGCCGGACAGGGGGGCTGTCCGGCAGACAGTCATCAATATCAGAGAGGTATCAATTATGTCTGCAACAGAGTCTAAGGTAAAAACTGCACCAAAAACCAGCAAAAAATCGGTGAAACCTGCCGAAGCCGCCGCCCTGAAAGCGGCTCTCGATGCCGCGCCGATTGAGTATGTCCCGGTGACGGCACTGGTAAAATCTCCCCTGAACGTCAGGACCATCCCTTATCCGGTGGAGAAAGTACGCTCAATGGCAGACTCCATTGAAGCGCTTGGCCTGTTGCAGAATCTGGTCGTTCATTCTCTTCATGACGGGCAGTGTGGTGTGGCTGCAGGTGGTCGTCGCCTGAAAGCTCTGCAGCTCCTGCAGAGTGAAAACCGTATCGATGCCGGATATCAGGTGATGGTGAAAAAGGTACCTGATGAACTGGCTGTTGCGGCATCAATGGCAGAAAACGAACAGCAGATGGCAATGCATCCGTCTGAACAGATCGCCGGGTTCCGCACGCTGGCAGCACAGGGGAAAACCCCCGCGCAGATTGGTGACTTGCTGGGGTTCGGTACCCGTCATGTTCAGCGTATGTTGAAGCTGACCGAACTGGCTCCCGACATTCTGGAGGCGCTGGCGAAGGATGAAATCACCACCGAACACTGCCAGTCACTGGCGCTCGAAAGCGATCAGAAACGCCAGGTGGAAGTGCTGGAATCCGCCCGCAAACGGTCCTGGAATAATGAAGTATCAGTGTCCTCGATCCGTAACCTCATTACCTCAGAAGAGGTCTCCACAAACGGCGACAAATTCCGCTTTGTGGGAGAGGCCGCATTCAGTCCGGAAGAAATCCGGGTTGATCTCTTCAGCAGCGAAAACGGCGGCTATGTCAAAAGTGCTTCTCTCGATACCGCCCTGCTGGAAAAACTGCAGAGTATCGCGGAACACCTTCGCGAAGCAGAAGGCTGGTCATGGTGCGATGGCCGCCTTGAACCGATTTCTCACTACGGGAAGGATACTAAAATCTGGCGTCTGCATGCTGTCCCGCCTGTGGCATATACCGAAGCCGAATCGGAACGACTTGCCTTCCTTGCACAACGCGAAGAAGAACTCGAAGTACAAAATACCGGGGATGACGGGGAGCGTGTTGCAGGTGAACTCAATGAGGTCTGGCATGAACAGCAGACCATTGAGTTTCGCGCTGAACACCGGACATGGCCCGATGAAATGAAGCAATCCGCCGGAGTGGTGGTTTCCTGGACTGGTCAGGAGGTGAAAGTACAGCGCGGTGTGGTGCTGTGCGCCGATGAAAAAATAAAGGAGAAGGATGCATCCACCGATCAGGCTCCTGAAAAAGTCGATCCGCTGGACGCCGTCGGTGTCCCGTTGCTGACCCGCCTTTCTTCTGAACGCACACTGGCGGTTCAGGCGGCCCTGTTGCAGCAGCCGCAGAAAGCCATCGCGCTGATGGTCTGGAAACTGTGTAATTCGGTTTTCCATACCACGACGTCCGTCAAAGAGCCGTTCTGCATTAGCGTGAGTGTGTCGCATTACGCGCTGACCCGTGAAGCACCTGACGGTGAAAACAGCGTTGCGTTTCAGGCAATCCAGGCTGAAAAAGAACGCCTTGAAGCCCTGCTGCCGGAAAACTGGCGAAAGGATATGACCACCTTCTTTACGCTCGATGGCGCAACCCTGATGGCGTTGATGGCTTTCTGCACCGCCTGTTCTATTGATGGTGTACAGGGCAAGGATGAGTTTGGTCGTAAACACCAGAGTTCGCTGGATGGGGTGGAAAACGCCATCCAGTTTGACCTTCGCGACTGGTGGAAACCGACGGCTGATAACCTTTTCTCGCACATGAAGCAGCCACACATTGTACAGGCACTCTCTCAGGCCGGACTGACTGGCGCAGCACAGGACGCCGCGAAAATGAAGAAAAAGGATGCCTCTGAACATGCAGAGCACTTCCTGTCAAAAACCCGGTGGGTTCCGGAATGGATGACCAGTGCCGACAACCAGAAACAGCCTGCCGCAAAGTCTGAACTCAGTCTGGCAACGAGTCAGAGCGATACAGACGCTGATGTCGACCACGTCACCGACCATAACAACCCGGCCTGCGCCGCCTGATAACGGAGACGCCGCCCTGGGGGGCGGCGGTAAGGAGAAACCTATGCACACGATCATTACCACCGATGTCCTGAAAACCATGTTCGCCGGAGAGCTGGAAGACTACCGCGCCGCCGGTGAAGATTTTCGCCGTGAACTCACCCATGCCGTGATGCGGGATCTGTCCTGTCCGGAGAGCTGGGACGTCAACGGAGAGTACAAAAGTGAATTCGGCGGATTCTTTCCGGTACAGATCCGTTTTTCCCCCTCTCACGGTCATTTTGATGTGGCGGTCTGCAGTCCGGGAGAGCTGAGTACGCGCTGGATGGTCGTTTTTGTGACCCGTGGCGGCCAGCCGTTCTCCGTTGTTCGTAGCATGGAAACATTTAACCCGGAGTTGATCTCCCACACGCTGGCACTGATAGCGTGTCTCGATACTGACGGCTATTCCTTTGCCAGTATCATCAGCACCCTGGCTCAGGAGGGCGAACTGTGATCCCCTCATCCCATGCCATTGTGACCCTGAAACCTGCACGCCAGGCTGCTTTGCAGGCCATCATGTTCGTGGAAGACGCCCGGTTTCGGGGCGCTCGTTTGCCCTCGATGCCCCATGTCCGCACGTTCCTGCGCATGCTGACCGGTTGCAGTCGAATTAACAGCGCCGTCGCCCGGAGTATTCCCGGCCTGCACCGTGATCCGAAAGACCGGCTGAATAATCTGAAGCAGGTGGAAGAGGCACTGGATACGCTGATTGCCAGTCAGGGGGAATGCTGCCCGCTGCCGCTGACAACCGATGTTCAGGCTGAACTTTTTCCGGAAGTGATTCACACCCGAACCGATCGGCGGATGCAGCGTGAAAATATTGCGTTCACCCGGAGAGTTCGGCGTGAAGGCAAAGAGATAGCACATACCTGGTTGCTGCGACAGAACCTGCTGGGGCAGGCTATCACGGAGCTTAACTTTCAGTCACCGGAGACCGTTAACACCTGGTACCGCCAGTGGGCTGACGAGTTTGACGCGCGGGATCTGGAGCCTGCCTTCTGGAACTGGCGATCGCGGTTTGCCTCGCTGGTCTCCCTGGACTGGCTGCGGGATGCCGGGGAGCCGCTGTATGGTGTCATGCATGAAATCAGCTTCATTGTGAGAGAGACACCGGAGTCTGTGCGTCAGGCAGAACGCTGGCAGGTCCCGAACAAGCTGACACACCGGAGCCGCGGATGAAGTGGCGCTATTCCCCGCGCTGGAAACTGGACCGGACCGCATAAACTGGTCTCCGACGTCGTGGAAGCCGGGAAACCTGCTCCCTAATCGATCATGTCGCGCTGGGTGGCGGGCGCAGGATATGCGGTGTGCGTGGGTTTTCTCTTTGGGAGGCAGAGCGTGCCGCTTAGATTGGTGCCCGGACAAAGGCAAGCAGAACAAATCCACCCCTGGATTATCGAAATACTGGCCTTGTCCGGGCAATCCATCGTAGCCATTTGAAAAGCCACAGGCACGTAAAAATTCTTTCAGTCCGTGATAATGACCAGGCCGCTAAGATAACTGCCAGAAAATTAGCTTATAGGTTAACTTTACTTTGATTAAAATTAGCCTGTAGGTTAATATACAGGAAACGGGAGGTCACATGTTTAGCGTCGTTTATCATCCGGATGCCAGGGAAGAAGCCACAGCATTACCCGTAAAAATCAGGGTGAAGTTTGACCGTCTCATCGGCAAACTGGAATATGATGCCCGGTTGCTGCGGGAACCAGACACCAGGCCTCTGGGCGATGGACTTTTCGAGATCCGCACGATGGGGACGGACATCGCCAGGGGCATATGGGTATACCACAAAGGCAATACCATCATTATGCTGCGGGTTTTCATCAAAAAGTCACAGAAAACGCCAGCGAAAGAAATCGATCTCGCCAAAAAGCGTTTAGCGGAGGTACTCAATGAAACTGGTAAGCCATAAAGAACTGCATAGCGAGTGGATGCAGGACGATGAATATCGCGCTGCATGGCAGGAAGAAGAACGCAAGGAGAAGCTCAGAGAGCTGCTGGCAGAATGGCGTAAGCATGACAACCTGACAAAAGCGCAGGTTGCTGAACGCATGGGGGTTACACCTCCGGTTATTTCCCGCCTGGAAAACAACATCACCAAAGCCAGCATTGACACGCTGACCCGATACGCTCATGCCTGCGGTATCAAGAAGCCTGTCATTGCACTGTACTGAGCAACCGGCCGGGGCTGGCCTTTTGTTTCTGTCAGCCCCAGCATTTTGTCTTATAGCAATTATGCGCATGTGTTGTATCGATTCTCACAGACAGGGCATGACAGAAGGTGGCGTAAATAACCAGAAGGGCAGGGGATAACCTGCCCGACTTCGGGAAAAGGCTGCTCACCTGCGGTGCCGGATAATACCGGCTGCGCTACGCGCCGCCCGTATTATTACGGCGCGGGCTTATCTCATCATGATTAATTATTCATCCCTGTTATATCTCATCCGGCATGCTGCTTTTTATCCCTTCCGGTATTTATCCTTACAGGCGAACCCAATGAATTCCGATCCGGGCGTCGTCCCTTTAGGGACACGGCTGTCGTGAACAGAGCCAGCAGGCTGTCTCTGCCCTGCGGGCTTCCATCCTGACGCAAATTCAAATTCACGCTTGCTGCATCCTTGTCAGGATGCGCCGCTTTCACCGTGCCGGCGATAAAGCTGCCGTCACTTTTATGGCGCCACGCCGTTCCGACGTGTCGGGTGTGTTCATCCTGTCCCCCCGGTGAGGCCATCCCCCGTGTGTCCTCACGCGGAGGGCTGGTCGTAGCACCGCCGTGTCGTCGCACAAGGGGTAAATAAACTCCGCCAAAAACTTTTTGCCAGGGACCGCAAAAACTTTTTGTCTCCGCCCCTTGTTCTCCTCCTTACAGCGTTGCTCCTTTGCCCTGTGCCGCGAGAGAACTCACCAGGGAGATGGACAACCATCACCACAGGAGAAAACCAGAATGCACACACGAAACGTCAAAACCGCCGCTCAAGAATCTTCCAGAAAGATGGGGGGAAAAGCCGTGTCATACACGATCCTCGTTGCTGATAAGCCAAAAAACTCAGAGGAAGAGTGGGACGTCATGGAATTCAGCAGCCTTGTTGCGCTGAAAAAATATCGCAGAAGCCACCCGGAAAAAATGAGCTTCAGCTATGGCTATGCCCTCAGCCGTGGCGTGGATAAGCAGTTCTGTCATATCAACGTGGCTGAAGCGGATCATTTCAAACAGTTTGTGCGCCTGATTGGGGTCAGTTTGGATATCGAAAATTATTGTACTATAAGGACTTCCCCGGCATGTCAAAGCCGGTATTTATGGTTTCTGTCTGCTCTTCAGTAAAAATAAAGGGGAGAGACTGCGGTACTATAAACGGCCATGATGAATCGTCATCGATTCGGGCCCTGATGAAAGACGCGCGTGAGGTTCTTGTTCGTTAAGCGGATACGTATATCCTGTACAATAGCCAGATAGGCCTCACGGGGTCTAACCCTTTATCATCAACGAATTGCAGGTCAGATGGTTATACAGCTTCGAGCTTTAGTTGACTGAGTACAGCCGGAAATCATCACCGTAATGTAGTGATGCCCAACACAGCCGCGCATTTTTGGCGGCGATGGCCACAACAGCCCGCCAGTACCCTCTGCGCTCAACCAACATACAAACCCAACGGCTGAATGAGTCAGTCCTTTTCCCGGCGCCAATAAGCACTGAACGAGCCCCCTGAACCAGAAGCGTTCGCAGATACGAATCACCGGCTTTTGTGATCCTGCCGAGTTTCGACTTTCCCCCGCTGCTGTATTGTGATGGCGTCAGCCCCAGCCAGGCTGCCAGTTGACGTCCATTTTTAAAATCATGTGCATTACCGATACTGGCGACCAGTGCACAGGCCGTTGTGGGACCAACGCCCTTTAGCTCCATCAGCCGCTGACTGCGATGATCTGTTTTGGCTATGTGGGACAAAATTCGGTCATATTCAGTGATGTTAGCTTCAATGCGATCAACGTGTTCCATCAAATCATCAACACATTGCTGAACCTGAAGCGGTAAAGAGCTCTTCTGCACAGAAACCATGTGGCGCAGGGCATCAGCACTTTGTGGCGCGATGACACCGAATTCAGATATCAATCCTCGCAGACGATTATACGTTGCTGTTTTCTCTTCGATAAAACCCTGACGGGTACGATGTAAACACTGCATGGCCTGCTGGCTTTCGTCTTTCACTGGTACGAACCGCATATGCGGACGACGAACAGCTTCACAGATAGCCTGAGCATCAGCTGCATCATTTTTTCCTGATTTTCCGGCCATACGATAAGGCGATACAAACTTAGCAGCCATCAGACGTGGCTCATGACCATACTGCCGAAACAATCTTGCCCAGTAGTGAGCCCCGGAGCATGCTTCCATCCCGATAACACAGGGAGGCAAACTTGCAATTAACTCAGGAAGTGCAGCACGCGATACTTTAGGCTTAACCAGAACAGTTCTACCATTTTGATCAACACCGTGAACAGCAAACACATTTTTAGCAAGATCGATACCGACAGTCGTGATAGTCATAACGAATTCCTCCGGGACGATGTGTACCCCATGATTGCACAAGAGTTAATCAGGCGCATAATCAGGGGAAGTCCCTTCCATTCGTTAAGGTGATTTTTTGTACCTCTGAGCTGTGGTAGAGCTTGACCACTTTGACAGGCAGCTTTGAGCGAAGAGCGGACTTTCCATTTTTGAAATATTGGTACATAAAGCGAATGAGGCGTTCAAACTTCATCTGACCCGCTGAAGTGAAGTGATGATGAATCAGACCTGTCCAAAATCAGAGAGTTCGCAAAACGAAAATACAGATTTGTATAAAAAGTTAAGCCTGCACCGCTTAATCAGAACTCGGCAAGATGGCAGGCTTTTAAAATCAGTAAATTTTTTGAGGTGTAAATATGCCGAAGTGTGAGCCGCTCAGCACCATTCTGGATGGTGCATCGTGTGAGGTCTTCTGCAGGCGAGTAATAAACTCCTTCGCCCACCAGTAACAATCATAACGTTTCACTTTTGCCAGCAATTTACTGTGCCTGCGTTTACGTTCATGCAAAGGCATCATCAGCGCCGAATGAAGTGATTCACTGGTATTGTAGGCATCATATGGGTTTACTGTTATCGCCTCGGTCAGTTGTTCTGCGGCTCCGGAAAACTCAGATAACACCAGTACTCCCGGGTTGTCGGCATCCTGTGCAAGAATGAACTCTTTGGCACATAAACTCATCCCTTCTGACAGCGGTGTGAACATGGCGACGTGCGCTTTTCTGTAAAGCGCATAAATGACGTCACGATTACAAAGTCCGTTATGGATGTAATTAACCGGATACCAGGAAAAATCACCGTATTGACCATTTATTTCACCGCAGAACCGTTCAAGTCTCGAATTTAGCTCGGGTGAAGAATGGGGATACTCGCGAGAAGGATCTGAAATTTGCAATAAACTGACATCCTGAATGTATTGCGGATATTTATTTAACAACTGGCGCATCGCATCCAGTCGATAGTGGATCCCACTTATATCGCTGATAACGTCATTGCTGATGATCACATCTCTCTGGTATTCTCTGACAGGTTCGGCATCCAGATTAATATTGTCGATGAGCGTGTTGTCGATACCACAGGGAAATATTCCCACTTTAATTAATCTTCCGTTAATTTGAATGGCATCGGTTGAGATTCGTTCAGCACGGTAGTACCGTAAAACATATGACAAGAAATTATTTATGTCAGCACTGGATTGAAATCCAATTAGGTCATATTGTAACAGTGACTGCATAAGCCAGTCATGTTCCGGAACAGTACGGAGTACCTCTCCTGGCGGGAAAGGCTGATGCAGGAAAAAACCACATTGGTTCTGACAACCTGCATCCTTCAGCATTTTTCCTGACGGCAGCAAGTGATAGTCATGCACCCAAACGATATCTTGTTTTTCAATATGTGAAATAACCGCATTAACCACATCCGTATTATAGGTTTTCCAGGTGATAAAAAACTCTTTTTTGTAACACGCAAGATCGGGGCGGTTGTGGAATATAGGCCACAGTACTTTATGAATATACCCCTGGTAATAGTTGTCGTATTCATTAGGTGAAAGATCCCAAGAGAAAACCTGGCACCCAGGTTTCAGGACATGCTGGACCGCGCGCGATTTTCTGGCCGTAGATATTTCACCATTCCAGCCAAACCACAGCCCGGGATGTTTTTTAAAGATCTGCGAAAGGCTGATGAGTAATGGATCAGCGATATTTTTATCCCGCGTTTCACTGCGGTTAGACAGAATAATTAAACGAGACATATTGACCTCATCTTTTTCATTAGCAATTGTTAGCGGCAAACCTTTTCTCAGAACGTTATTGCGGACTCTTCATGCGTTACAATACTTTCGAAAAGCGTCAGTTCCGCAAGTTTGCTGTGGATCCACTGCTGTGAGAATTCTCGGCCCAAACTCTCCGTCAGGTACGGGGATTCCTGAAAAGCGTCAAGTGCATGTTGTTGAAAAAGGGGTAATGGAGGCGCTACATGGATAATATTATCAAGATCATCATCATCAATATTTTCCAGGCCATATAACATTCCGGTCAGGATTGTTGCCATCACTAAATATGGGTTGGCATCAGCACCCGCCAGACGATATTCGATACGACTGTTTTCTTTTGATGAACATGGGATACGTAATGCCGCAGAGCGCTTATTATATCCCCAGGAACTGAACAGTGGTTCATTGAGGTTTTTACGCATCCTGCGGAAAGCATTCACCCCCGGAGCCATGATTGCGAGTGACCCAGGCATCAGGTGGAGTAAACCCGCCAGACACAGCCGTGTCATCTCGTTCAGCTCATCAGGCGCCGCGGCAAAAACATTATTGCCATGGATATCATTTAAGCTGATATGGAAATGTAAGCCGTTGCCCGCAAGCTGAGAAAAGGGCTTTGCCATAAAGTTGGCTTTATAACCAAACTCACTGGCAACAATGCTGGTTAAGCGGCGCAGTGCCAGTACGTTCTCGCAGACTTCCACCACCTGATGCGAATGTCGCAAATTAAGCTCGAATTGTCCGGGTTCCGCTTCACTGACAATCCCTGTCAGGGAAAGATTTTGCGCGGCAGCCATCTTTTCCAGACGTTCTATAAACGGCGTATACGTTGATGGTACCGCCATCTGAAAACATCCCTGTCCACGTGTTTCTGCTGTCTGCTGATCAATAAGATAAAATTCAATCTCCGGCGCGATGATCGGGTATAAGCCGTGATGATGGAACCGACGAAGCACATTCTCCAGTATGACCCTTGGCTCCATGGCATAGGGGACTCCTTCTGCATCCTGCATAGACAATAGCAACTGTGCATTTTCACGAGGCTCATAAGCTGAAGGTCGCAATGTTCCCTTCACAGGTAAACAGAGTCTGTCAGGTTCATCCATCACCAGACTATCGGAGGCTCGACAAACCACTTTTCCTTCCCAGTCCATCGAGTAAACTGATTGCGGGAAATAGCATCCATTTGCGGCAGACCAGAGGTCATCTACGGTGATCCGCTTCCCTCTGAACGTCCCGTTGACATCATTCAGATAGATATCAACATGCTTTGTCTCAGGGTACCGTAAAAGATAGTCTTTGACTTCCTGCTGGAATTCACTTCGTGAATCTCTCTGCTTTTCTATAGCCTCTGCACAAGTGTTTCCTGTCGGCTGCGAGAAGCTCAAAAGTGCCCGCATGTTTTGTAAAAGTGAGGATCTCATTATTGAATACATAATTATCTATCTGATATACCTTTCGGCGACAACAGGAGTATAAAAAATGGTTATGTGCATGGATATAAAGAAAGCGTTAAAAACAAAAGCGATGATGTAAAAAAACTATATATTTACGGGCCATTACAATAGTGCAAAATTACTTACAAGTCATTAGGTGTGCTGTAGTTAAATATTAATGAGGGGGCGATATTGGTTTTTTAATCATATTGCTGAGTGCTTGTTAAATATTTATATTCAACCTGCCTGATTTTTTCCTCCGCGTCCTGCGGAGGAAAACTGTCTACGCTTGATTAAAATACAAACCGATAACCCACACCGCTTTCTGTCAACAAGTGGCGGGGTCTTGCCGGATCGATTTCCAGTTTCTGCCTGAGATGGCCCATATAAATGCGCAAATAGTGACTATTTTCAACGGCATTCGGTCCCCACACCTGGCTTAAGAGTTGGTGGCGAGTCAACACTTTGCTGTTGTTATTAAGCAATAGTGCTAACAGGCGAAATTCAATAGGCGTAAGGTGGATCTCCACGCCACGGCGAGTCACAATTCGCGCGGTAATATCCACTTTCACATCCGAAAAGTGCCAAACAGTGTCAACCGGTGTTATGGCACTGTGTCGGCGGAGCAGCACCCGCATCCGCGCCTGTAATTCGCCGATGCCAAAGGGTTTGCAAAGATAGTCATCAGCACCGTGATCCAGTGCTTCAATTTTATCGTCTTCACTGCTGCGCGCAGAGAGCACCATGATGGGGACTTTGCTCCATTGCCTGAAGTCCCGGATAAATTCGACGCCGTCACCATCGGGTAATCCCAAATCCAGCACCACCAGATCGGGTTTGCGCGTTGCCGCCTCAATCAGACCTCGCTGCAGTGTTTCAGCTTCGTACACGCGCATTGATTCTGCTTCCAGTGCCAGGCGCACAAAGCGACGGATTTCTTTTTCGTCTTCGATAATCAGTACCGTTATCACATGACCTCACTCTAAACCGTCAATCTGTGGGGGCGGATCCTGTGGCAGACGGACGATAAAACTGGCTCCCCCATCAGCACGATTTCCGGCCACAATGGAGCCGCCGTGGACCTCGACTATCGCCTGACAAATAGCCAGCCCAAGCCCGACACCTGGGATCGCCGATTCTTTATTACCCCGTGAGAACTTGTCGAAAATGGCCTGTTCCTGCCCGGCGGATATGCCTTTGCCGTTATCCCAGACTTCAATCTCCATCCATCCGCTATCAACATGTGCATTCAGGCCGATAGTGGCATTACGCCCGGCATATTTACCGGCGTTTTCCAGCAGATTAATCAATACGCGTTCAAACAATGGCCCGTCGACATACACCAGTCGCAATGGCTCGGGGATATCAAGTTTAATTTTCTGTCCGTTCAGTGACATCTCCAGAATACGTAAGGCGCTGCCTACTATCTCCTCAAGCGTGATCCACTCTTTTTTAAGGCTGAATCCACCAGACTGGATACGGGCCATATCCAGTAAGTTGTTAACCAGACGCGTTGTATTCAGTACATGCTGGCGAATTTCACTTGCCTGCAGGGCATGTTTAGACCCTTCGCTGGCGAGATCGAGTGTGAGGATCTCCGCCTGGCCAAAAAGCACGGTCAACGGCGTACGTAAGTCATGTGACAGCGCAGCAAGCAGTGAATTTCGTAATTGTTCGCGTTCACTATTGAGGCGTGCCTGTTGTTCGCTTGAAATTAATGACTGGCGCTCAAAGGTGCTGGCGATCAGCATAATAAAAGTTTCAAGCAACCTCTGCTGCTCTGGGATCATTAACTGGCGAAGATTCGACGGTTCAACAATCACCAGGCCGTGTGTCTTATTGGCGCTTTTCAGCGGCAAAATCAGGTAGGGGACGCCCGGTAACGTATCAGTTCCCGCCCCGGCGGGCAGCCCTTTATCAAAACTCCAGCGCGCAATGCCATCATCCCAGGGCGTCATCCCCTGGCTCTGCGCAACCGCCTTCAGTTTTCCGGATGAATCGGGCAGTAATACCTGGCTCAGTGCATTAAATGTTGACTGAATGAATATCTCGCTGGTCTTCGCAATATCATTGCTGTTACGTCCGGCGGCCAGCGCCTTCGACATTTCATAGAGCTGTCGGGTGCGCTGCTCACGGTAGCGTGCAATACGCGCCTGATAACGCACTCCCGCTGTCAGATTACCGATGATAAGCCCGACAGTCAGCATCACGGCAAATGTCAGCAGATACTGCACATCGGAAACGGCAAGGGTGCCACGGGGGGCGATAAAGAAGAGATCAAAACTGATGACATTGATAAAGGTAGCCAGCACCGATGGCCAGCGGCCGTAAAACATTGCCACGACGACGACGCCGAGCAAATAGAGCATAACCAGGTTGGCGGCATCGAACGCCAGCAGCCATTGATTCGCGACAAGGGTAATCACTGTGCACAGCACCAGCGCCAGTACGCACCCCTGAATTTGTACGCGCCATTTATCACTGAAGGTGCGATTGTCTACCGTTTTGGCCTGCAAAACGGCGGGTTTGTCGTCCAATGCAATAACCATCAAATCGAGATCGGGGGCAGAGGCAGCGAGTGTCTCGGCAAAACCCGGGCGATAGAACCAGCGACGGCGATTGCGACGTCCAATCACAATTTTTCCGAGATTATGCTCACGGGCATAGCGCAGAATGGCTTTTTCCGGAAACGATTCTGAGAGTGTAGCGGTTTCTGCCCCCAACTCCTGGGCAAGGTGTAACGCACTCAGTATGGCGCGTCGCTGCTGCTCTGGAAGTTTGTGCAGGGCAGGGGTTTCCACGTAAACTGCACGCCAGACACTCCCGAGTTTTGCGGCCAGACGCGCAGCAGTGCGCACCAGCTTTTCATTACCGCTGTTATGACCGAGGCAAAGTAAAATGGCATCCCGGGTGTGCCAGACTTTTTGCTCACCCTGATCGTCTCGCCAGGCACGCATCTGGTCGTCAACGCGATCGGCTGTGCGCCGCAGCGCCAGTTCGCGTAATGCAATCAAATTCCCTTTACGGAAAAAGTGTTCAATTGCCCGCTCGGCCTGGCCGCCTATATAGACCTTACCCTCGTTTAAGCGTTGACGCAGATCGTCAGCAGGGAGATCCACTAACACTACCTCGTCGGCAGCATCAAAGAAGGGGTCCGGAACCGTTTCCCGCACCTGGATGCCCGTGACGCCGCTGACGACATCATTAAGACTTTCAAGATGTTGTACATTGACCGTCGTGAAAACATCGATACCGGCTTCCAGCAGTTCTTCTACATCCTGCCAGCGCTTGGGATGGCGTGAACCCGGCGCATTGGTGTGCGCCAGTTCATCCATCAAAATAAGCGGAGGACGCCGCGCAAGCGCAGCGTCCAGATCAAACTCCTGAATGAGACGTCCCCGGTAAGCTATGCGTTTAGCGGGTAACGTCGCCAGACCATCCAGTAAGGCGGCCGTTTCCTTACGGCCATGGGTTTCGACTACCCCAATCAGAATATCAAGCCCCTGCGCACGCAAGCGTTGCGCTTCCTGCAGCATGGCATACGTTTTCCCGACGCCAGCGCTGGCACCAAAGAAGATTTTCAGCCTCCCGCGGTGAAGAGCACCTGTCTGCTCTAACAGACGATCGGGATCGGGGCGATTGGGTTCTTCTGTCATTATTAATAACCTTATTTGCTCTGCAATGTATCCAGGGCCAGGTTTAACCGGGTCACGTTTACATAAGGCTGGCCAATAAAGTTCAACAGAGGCATCACGGTGTTTTCATCTACCAGACGTTGCACGTCCTGAGCAGACATACCCCGAGCTTGCGCTACGCGAGGCAACTGCCATTTTGCAGCATCCGGAGATATACCGTTATCCAGTCCACTGGATGATGCAGTGACCAGGTCAACCGGAACCGCGCCTTCAGCTTGTGGATTCGCCGCACGCAGCGCGTCCACACGCTCTTTGAACGCTTTATCCAGCTCTGGGTTACTGCCAGCCAGGTTGCTACCGCTGGTTGCCATTGGATTATATGGGGCTTCAGCAGTGGCCGAAGGACGGCCCTGGAAATACTTCGGCTCAGTAAAGTTCTGGCCCAACAACTCCGAACCTCGTACTTCACCATTCACTTCAATCAGTGAGCCATTCGCCTGATGCGGGAACCACCACTGGCCAAGCAGCGTCGTCAAGACGGGATAAAGACCACCCGTGATGAGCATCAGGATAACCAGCATCACGATTGCCGGACGTAACTGTGTCATAACAATATCCTCAAACCAGGCCAAACAGGGTTAACAACAGATCGATCACTTTAATGCCGATAAATGGCACAACCAGCCCACCCAGGCCATAAACCCACAGGTTACGGCGTAGCATCGCGGAGGCGGTGAGCGGTTTATAACTCACCCCTTTCAGTGCCAGCGGGATCAGGAACACGATGATCAGAGCGTTAAAGATAACTGCACTCAGAATCGCCGATGTGGGTGAATGCAGGTGCATTACATTGAGCGCATTCAACTGGGGGTAGGTCGCTGCAAACGCCGCCGGAATAATGGCGAAATACTTCGCCACATCGTTGGCAATACTGAACGTCGTCAGCGAACCACGGGTCATCAGCATCTGTTTACCAATGTGTACGACCTCAATCAGCTTGGTGGGGTTGGAATCCAGATCCACCATGTTGCCTGCTTCTTTCGCAGCCTGCGTACCCGAGTTCATGGCTACCGCCACATCTGCCTGCGCCAGCGCAGGGGCGTCGTTGGTACCGTCACCGGTCATCGCGACCAGACGTCCTTCCGCCTGATACTGGCGAATCAACGCCAGTTTGGCCTCAGGGGTCGCTTCGGCCAGAAAATCATCGACACCGGCTTCTGCCGCGATTGCCGCCGCCGTTAAGCGGTTGTCACCTGTGATCATGACCGTCTTGATACCCATTTTACGCAACTGGGCAAATCGCTCTTTGATGCCGCCTTTAACGATATCTTTCAGTGCAATAACGCCCAGTACTTTTGATCCTTCAACCACCACCAGTGGGGTAGCCCCCTGGCGTGCAACGCTCTCAACCAGCGTATTAACGTCTGCCGGGAAGTGACCGCCGTTAGCTTCAACATGGCGACGAATCGCATCAACTGAGCCCTTGCGGATCATTCGTTCGCCGATATTGATGCCACTCATACGTGTTTGCGCGGTGAAAGGCACAAAGGTGGCGTCATGTACATCGCGTTCGCGCAGGTTGAAGCGCTGTTTGGCCAGCACCACAATGCTACGGCCTTCCGGCGTTTCATCCGCCAGTGAGGAAAGCTGCGCCGCATCGGCCAGGACTTTCTCGTCAATACCCGGCGCAGGCAGGAACGCCGATGCCTGACGATTACCCAGGGTGATCGTCCCGGTTTTATCCAGCAACAGCACGTCAACATCGCCAGCGGCTTCCACGGCGCGTCCGCTTGTCGCTATGACGTTAGCGCCAAGCATACGGCTCATCCCGGCGACACCGATGGCAGATAGCAGTCCACCGATTGTTGTTGGGATTAAACACACCAGAAGCGCAACCAGCACCGTGACGCTGACAGCCACACCGCCATAGGCGGAGAACGGCCAGATGGTTACGGTGGCCAGCAGAAAAATCAGCGTCAGCGCGACCAGTAGAATGGTCAGGGCAATTTCGTTTGGCGTCTTACGACGTTGCGCCCCTTCAACCATGGCAATCATCCGGTCAAGGAATGTTTCGCCAGGGTTGACGCTACACTGAATCACCAGCCAGTCAGATAAGATGCGCGTGCCGCCGGTCACCGAAGCAAAATCACCACCGGATTCACGGATAACAGGCGCGGACTCACCGGTAATCGCACTTTCATCAACCGAGGCGCCCCCTTCGATGACTTCACCATCACAAGGAATAATGTCACCGGCTTCCACCAGTACCACATCGCCTTTGCGTAAGTCGGAGGCCGGAATGTGGTCAACCTGAGCGTCATGCTGCGGCGCTCGCAACTTACGTGCAAACGCCGTTTTCTTCACGCCACGCAGACTGTTTGCTTGCGCCTTGCTGCGTCCTTCTGCCATCGCTTCAGCAAAGTTCGCGAAAAGCACGGTTATCCATAGCCACGCGCTGATGGCTGCGGTAAACCCGGCACTTCCTGCAAGATGTCCGGTCGCCATTGCAATTGCCAGAATGGTGGTCAGAACACTGCCAATCCAGACAATGAACATGACTGGGTTACGCCACTGAATATGTGGGCTCAGTTTAATAATTGAATCTTTTAGCGCCTGACGGACCAGTGCAGGTTCGAGCAGGGCCAGTTGCTTACGGCTCATAAAACACGTCTCCACGGATCTCAACGTAATGAGAGATGTTCCGCCACTGGACCTAATGCCAGTGCGGGGATAAAGGTCAGAGCGCCAACCAGCACGACGGTGCCAATCAACAGGCCGATAAAGAGTGCGCCTGTTGTCGGTAATGTACCGGTACTGGCAGGCTGAATATTCTTACTGACCAGACTTCCCGCGATAGCCATCACCGGAACAATCACGCCAAAGCGACCCACGAACATGCAGAAGGCCTGTAGGCTGTTCCAGAACGGTGTATTCGCGCCAAGACCGGCGAATGCACTACCGTTGTTATTTGCTGCGGAAGAGACGCCGTACAGCACTTCGCTAAATCCGTGGATACCCGGGTTATAAATCCCTGCGCGACCAGCCTCTGTCATCAGTGCCAGCGCTGTCCCCAGAAGAACCAGTGCAGGCGTTACCAGAATAGCGATAGCGGTCATTTTCATTTCCCGCACATCGATTTTCTTACCAAGATATTCCGGGGTGCGGCCAATCATCAGTCCGGCAATAAATACGGCCAGCAGGACATACATCAGCATCCCGTACAGACCAGAGCCAACACCGCCGAAAATCACTTCACCGACTTGCATCAGCCACATTGGCACCATGCCGCCTAGCGCAGTAAACGAGTCATGCATCGCATTTACCGCACCACAGGATGCTGCAGTTGTGACGACTGCGAATAGGCTACTGGCCAGAATGCCGAAGCGGCTCTCTTTACCTTCCATGTTGATATTGCTGGACGCGCCCAATTCCATCAGGTGTGTGTTACCGTTGGTTTCTGCCCACATCACCACCGCAACGCAAATCACGAAGATAATGGTCATTGCCCACAAAATGGCATGTCCCTGACGAGCATCACCCACCACTTTGCCAAAGGCAAAACACAGCCCTGCGGGGATCAGGAAAATCGACAGCATCTGTACGAAGTTACTCAGCGCAGTCGGGTTTTCAAAAGGATGCGAAGAGTTAACGTTAAAGAAGCCGCCACCATTGGTGCCGAGCATTTTAATCGCTTCCTGGGATGCAACCGGCCCCATTGGCATCATTTGCTTAACCCCTTCAAGGCTGGTGTAAGCCTGATACTCTGCAAAATTCTGAATCGCGCCTTGTTGGATCAGGAACAGGGCATAAACCAGAGAGATCGGCACCAGAACATAGAGCGTGATACGGGACAGATCCTGCCAGGCATTACCGAGGGTTGTCATCGCGCGGCGCGCAAATGCGCGGGTCAGTGCAAATACCACGGCAATACCGGTCGCAGCGGAAAGGAAGTTCTGCACGGCGAGCCCAGCCATCTGGCTGAAATAGCTCATGGTGCTTTCACCCGAATACGCCTGCCAGTTAGTATTTGTCACAAAACTAACCGCAGTGTTCATTGCCAGATCCCAGGATAACCCCGGTAACTGTTGTGGGTTGAAGGGCAGGATCGCCTGAGCGGTCAGGATACTGAAAAGCACGACGATGCCCAGAACGTTGAAGAGTAAAATTGCTGTTAAGTAGCTCTTCCAGTCCATTTCGCTGTTTTGAATGCCGGATAGTCGCCACAAACCTCTCTCGAATCCCGTGACACCAGGCAATGGCTCGCCCTCAATTAAGCGTGCAAGGAGAGAGCCAATAGGTTTTGCCAACAGCATCAAAATGACCAGGAAACTGGAAATTAATAAAAAACCTGACGCAGCCATCAGAATTCCTCCGCCTTAATCAGGGCATAGACCAGATAGCCCAGTAGCAGGAAAACCAGCACGATGCCGATTATTACGCCTGTACTCACACTCCACCTCCAGGTAGACGTTTAAACTGGAGGTGAGTGTAGATTTTTCGATGCAAAAATTTTGTAAAAAGGTAATCAGGTGGGTGTAAAAAAAGTATAAAAATTTACGTAAATGAGCGGAAAGTAATCAAGCGGCACTCGCAAAAGCATGCTATCCGTCGTTTAATGGCAGCGCGTGGGATTATGATTATATTCAGTCAGCAGTGAGGCTTACTGCGCAGACATAGGTTACGGAAAAACAACTTACAGTTTATTGATGGCATTGCGGAGCAGCGTTTGAAGAATCACTATTCTATTAACATTTCCCAGTTTCATGTCGTGATTCATTTATGCGGTTTTTTGGTGATGCTTTACAGCTTTTCCATGTTGCCGCCAATGCTCGTGGCGTTGTTTAACAAGGAAAGAAGTTTCTTTATTTTTCTTATTACCTTTGCCACTTTTTTCAGTTTGGGAGGTGGAGCCTGGCTTGCGACCAAACGGGCGGGTATACAGCTGCGAACACGCGATGGATTTGTCATTATTGTTCTGTTCTGGATCCTCTTCTCTTTGATCAGTGCTATTCCAATCTGGCTGGACAGTGCGCTGGGACTGAGTTTTGCTGATGCCTTATTTGAGGGCGTTTCAGGCATAACTACAACCGGTGCGACAGTGGTCGGTGATGTGAGTGCGCTGCCTCGATCGTATCTTTACTATCGCTCACAGCTGAATTTTATCGGAGGCTTAGGGGTTATCGTCCTTGCGGTTGCGGTTCTGCCACTGCTTGGTATCGGTGGGGCGAAACTATACCAGTCTGAAATGCCAGGACCGTTTAAAGAGGATCGCCTGACGCCACGGCTTGCAGATACCTCTCGCACCTTGTGGCTAACCTATTTATTGCTGGGGATGGCCTGTTCTTTTGCCTATATGCTTGCCGGGATGCCAGCCTTTGATGCGCTCTGTCACGGTTTATCAACCGTTTCACTCGGGGGATTTTCCACGCGTAGCGAAAGTATTGGTTTTTATGACAGCCATGCTATTGAACTGGTGGCCGGATTGTTCTCTTTGTTGTCAGCGCTTAATTTTACGCTCTGGTATGTGGCGCTTGCCAAACGGACCCTGAAGCCCTTTCGTCAAAACACCGAAGTACGTTTTTTTCTGGGGATCGCGCTTGTTGTCACGCTCATTACGGCGGCTCAGGTCTGGCATGCCGGGATGTATAATGCCACTGACAGCCTTGTTCATGCCTTCTTTCTCGCAAGCTCAATGATGACGGATAACGGTCTGGCAACCGCTGATTATGCCAACTGGCCGGTGCATACGATTGTCTTCCTGCTGTCGATGAGTTTTTTTGGTGGATGCGTAGGTTCAACATGCGGTGGTATTAAAGCGCTTCGGTTCCTTATTTTGTTTAAACAGAGTCGACACGAGTTACATCAACTTGCTCATCCCCGTGCGATGATGAGCATTAAGGTAGGCGGAAGCGTTGTTAACGATCGCGTATTGCATTCAGTGTGGAGTTTCTTCTTTCTTTATGTCTTATTTACCGTGGGTTTTATTTGGACATTGAATCTGATGGGGTATGATTTATTGACGTCGTTCGCGACAGTGGCTGCGTGTATTAATAATATGGGCCTCGGGTTTGGTGAAACCGCCTCAACATTTGGTACCCTCAAGGATGAAGCAAAATATCTGATGTGTGCAGCAATGATATTAGGCAGGCTGGAGATATATCCAGTGTTGATTCTTTTTTCACGTTTCTTCTGGCGTAAGTAAATTAAGGCAGTTATTAGTGGCAAAGACTATAAAGGCATGAAATTTCAACTAACTTTGAACGAATGCCTTTAGGACCGCATCTCGCTGTGAGATCAACGGATCGATGCAACGCTATCGGACAATATTGCGTGTATCGGTTTAGTCTACCATTTGAGCAACTTCGGAATGAATGCTCGCTCCTTGCACTAACTTACCCGAAGCGCTGCTCACTGGCAGCTGTGAGCGAAGAGCAGACATAAATCGGGCTAAGGATTTGAGCATGATGCATTGAGGATGATTTATTCTCTGCATTAGAGCCCGAAAGGCGTTTAAGTAAAATTGGTATTAAATCAGCCTTATCTGAACTGGCTCACTCACATCGTCAGATTACCTGTAATAGATCGACAGTCATCTTTATTTGTTAACTGACCCAGTTGAAAATCTCGACCTGAACCAGGACCATCCGCTGACAATACTTATGCCACCCAGGATTAGTATCGATCCTGAAATAAACCCTGGTTGTAGCTGTTCTTTCAAAATAAACACTGCCGTAACGACCCCAAATACAGGCGTCATGAATGAGAGAACACCGAGCTGTGATGCCATGTATTTGCGCATTAAACTGTACCAGGCTAAATAACTCAAAAAACCAACTATTGCGCTTTGAAAGATTAAACTAACAATCCCGACGGTGCCGGGTTCAAAATGATTCTGGCCAGAGAAGTATGAATAGGCTGATAAAACAAAAAAACCTCCTGTAAGTTGATAAAAAAGTGTATGAGAAGCCGGCGATTCACTAAGAGAGGAGCATCGGACGAGGACGGTAGTGGTTCCCCATGACAGGCCTGCAAATAATCCCATTATGTCTCCTGCAAGAGTTTGGCTGGAGTTACCACCCGGAGCCTTACCTGACAGAAACGCAACACAAATCCCTGCAAATGTAATTGCTATCCCTACCCATTGCGGTGCACACAGTCGTTCATCGGTCTTAAAAAACTGTAGCCCCAGAGCAGCAAAAATTGGAGCGGTGTAGAGGAATACTGACATGTGCGATGCCGACGTATATCGCAGGCCTTCAGCAACAAATAGGAATTGCAAACCAAAAAGTATGCCCACTGCTCCCCCGGGAACGACGCAAATAGCAAAGTTTCTTAGAGGCGTTTTTTTAAGAATAAACAATAAACATATAAGGCCCGCCGCAACCCCACTTCTGATTGCTACCTGTAGAACCGGAGAAATTTCATCGGCTACACCTTTAATTGCAACCTGCTGAATTCCCCAAATAACGCACAGCGAGGTCATGACCAGTGTGGCATAAGCGTCAACCTGTTTTCGCTGTATTGTCACTTAATTCTCCATCAAATCGATTTATTTAAAGTACACTGGCAGTTGTGTAATCCGCCCACTGCGGGACTTATAATTCATGTTTTAGCATATAGATACATGACTGCACTGTTTGACCGGTAAATGTGGTTACCTTTACCGGAACCCGTTCATATTCAGAACCTTCGAAATCATCGAGGATGTCCCAGTGATTGGGTAAACTCTCGGAGGTGAAAAGAAAGCCCTGTACACGATTACCTGAGTCATCTAGCACAATTCCCGGATAACCCATCTCGGCACCCCAGCCTTTCTCTAATAAAGAACCACCAACGTGGCCCTCCTGCCATATTCCCCCGATATTTTCAAGAATATGAGCATTAGGCCGGCCAGGACCGAGTGTCCCGTAAACAAATAAACTTTCCATAATTCCTCCGGTATCGCTATGAAAATAGTAATGTTCTTTAAGTTGATTTTGATTTTCGGACTCTGACCTGACAAATCATTTGTTCTCACAATACGCGTGAATTATTATCACGCGTATGATGTTCGATAGCCTTCCCCCATTGCAGACTCTGCGCGCTTTTGAAGCCACTGCCCGCCTCTCAAGCATGACGCTGGCGGCAGCGGAGTTGCACGTTACGCATGGCGCGATAAGCCGGCAAATCCGGAAGCTCGAAGAGCATCTGGGGTTAAAGCTATTTTTCAGACTGACACGGCAGATAATTTTGACGGAGCAAGGGGCTGAATTTCACCATGTGGTTACTCGTCTTTTGAGTGATTTAATGAGGGAGTCTGAGCGTCTGCGTGGAAGAAACCTGATAAAGAGTTTACGTATAAGTACAACGGTTTCATTTGCCAGTAAGTGGTTAGCACCGCGTCTCAGCCGGTTCAGGCAGAGATATCCTGAATTTGATATTGAACTGGATGTTACTGACATTAATGTGGACCTTAATGATGGTCAGGTAGATGCCGCAATTCGTTACGGCCTTGGCAATTATCGAGATGTTTCGTCTGAACGTATGTTCGATGAAACAGTCACGCCTGTATGTAGCCCAGATTTTCTCGAGAAACATAATGGTCTGACAGAGATTAAAGGTCTTTTAAACTGTGTTCTTCTGCATGAGTACAGAATGCTGGCGAACTGGAAGGCATGGTTTGAGATGGCCGGAGAAAAAAACTTTAGCTGCCAGCAGGGGCCCTTATGGACTCTTGGCAGCATGGCGACTGAGGCTGCTATACGTGGCGAAGGTGTTGCTCTGGGGCGCAGTCTTCTGATTGCAGATGATGTAGCTGCTGGAAGGCTTGTTGTTCCGTTTCCACAGTACAAACTTAAGGCTGAGCGGGGATACGATTTAGTCTACCGTTCAGATAATCAGGATTCATTTAAAATAAGCATTCTAAGACAGTGGCTCTCTGAAGAATTGAGTTCGCTGAAAGATTGAATGCTGTCTAACAAAGGTCCGCTCCTGGCACACAGCGGACTTTCCTTACATAGATGATGCGTCAGGCTGCTAATCACAAAAGTTGTTACAGGGCGCTAACTATTAGGCCATGACTGCAAATAAACACCGTTATTCCAGCCTTTCAGGCAGTTTCATTATTTTTATGAAGCGCTTGTATCCGGCAAACCTGTGAAGCACTGTAGCCTGTAGCATCTGAATCGCCACGGGTTTAACAGACACCTCAGAGTCATTTAAGATGGCTTAAAGAGAGGTGCCCATGAGCGGTAAGCGTTATCCCGAAGAGTTTAAAACTGAAGCAGTCAAACAGGTTGTTGATCGCGGTTATTCTGTTT